>NZ_JBOCEF010000062.1:0-23007 GCF_050586345.1 Rhodovulum sp. DZ06 | reverse complement strand
GGCTGTAATCGAGGGACAGGATCACGTTCCCCTCGCCCGCGATGAAGGCCTGGCGGATCTCCCCGCGTGCTGCGTTGCGCGAGGAAGGAAGGGCGGTCTTCAGGCCAGCATCGCCGCGACATGCGCGGGCGGCTTCGGCGTGATCCCCGTCGGGTTCAGCGCCTTGACCGAGTAATAGCCCGCCAGGATATGCGCCATGTTCACCGTGCCGCGGAGGCCCGGCAGCGCCAGCATCGCCTCGGTATGCGCCTGCAGCCGCGGGTAATCGGCGATGCGCTTCCAGTTGCACTTGAAGATGTTGTGGTAGGCCGCATCGAAGCGCACCAGCGTCACGAACAGGCGCACATCCGTCTCGGTCGGCGCGCCCCCGAACAGGAACGGGCCGTCCGCCTGCCCCTCAAGCCGCGCTTCGAGCATGTCGAGCGACGCGAACACGCCCTCCACCGCCTCGTCATAGGCCTTCTGGCTGCTCGCGAAGCCCGCCTTGTAGACCCCGTTGTTGAGCCGATCGTAGATGTCGGCGTTCAGCGCCTCGACCTGGTCCAGCAGCCCCTCGGGGCGCAGGCGCAGGTCGCTCGACACGATCCCCTCGAACGCGCTGTCGAGCATCGCGAGGATGTCCGCGCTCTCGTTGTTCACCATCACGTCCTGCTTCTCGTCCCACAGCACGGGGACGGTGGCGCGGCCGGTGTAATGCGGGTCGGCACGGGTGTAGAGGCCATGCATGAATTCGGAGGCATGCAGCGGGTCCGCCTCGCCCCGCCCGCCGAAGGCCCAGCCCTGGTCGGTCAGCTGCGGGTCCACCACGGTGACGGCGATCACGTCCTCCAGCCCCTTCAGCGCCCGCGCGGCGAGGGTGCGGGACGCCCAGGGGCAGATCAGCGCGACATAGAGCCGATAGCGCCCCGCCTCGGCCTTGAAGCCGCCGGTCCCGGTCGGGCCCGGGGCGGCGTCGGGCGTGATCCAGTTGCGAAAGGCCGAGGTCTGCCGCACGAAGCGCCCGTCCTTGTCCGCCTTCTGCACCGGCTGCCAGTCCTCGGTCCACTTGCCGTCCACGAGCATGATCTGTCCTTTCGGTATCCGTTTCAGGACAGGTAGTCGTTCCCCATGAGCGCATCCATAACGCAGTCCGGCACGCATCGGACACGATATGGAAACAGAGGGGCCGGGGAAAACCGAGCAAGGGCGGGGGGGGGCGCGGCCCGCCTCCCTCGCCCCCCTCGTGACCATCCCCGGTGACCACCCCGGGGTCGGCGCCCGGATCACTCCACCGGGAAGATCACGTTCACCTGCCCGGTGCCCGAGCTGGGGAAGTACTCGGTCACCACCTCGCCCTTGCCGGTGTACGCATCCCAGCCCAGCGCGCCGAACAGCATGGCGGTGTCGTGCATCGACCCCTCGCCGCAGCAGTATTCGGCGTATTCCGGCAGCATCTTCAGGAAGGTCGCGATCTCCCCGCGCTTCCACATCTCCAGCACGTGCAGATCCACCTGGCGGTTGAACTCCGAGGAGATGGTGAAGGTCCCGTTATTCGCCTCGTAGTCGTCATTCGCCCAGATCTTGTGGCTCAGCGAGCCGGAGGCGACCAGCAGCACCTTTTCGTCCGAGGCCTCCACCGCCTCGCGGATCGCCTCGCCGATCTTGCGGCTCGTCTCGTAGGAATGGACCGTGCACCAGGCGGCGACCGAGACGACCTTGAAGTCGGCCTCGCGCGACATGAAGCGCATCGGCACCAGGGTCCCGTACTCAAGCTCCAGGCTGTCGATCTGGTGCGAGAGGCAGAACACCCCCTTGTCCATCGCCGCCGAGGCGATGGCGTCGCCCAGCGCCGCGTTCCCCTCGTAGGCGTATTCGAGGTCCTGGATGAACTGCGGGAACTCGTTCGAGGTGAACAGCCCCTCGAACCGGTGGTTGGCGTTGATGTGGTAGCCGGCGTTGATCACCCAGTGGGTGTCGCAGATCACCACCGTGGCGGCGCCCAGTTCCTTCGCGCGGCGGGCGATCTCCCGGTGCCCGTCGATGGCCGGCTTGCGCGCGCCCTCGAGGCGGCCCGGCTGTTCGGACATCAGCATGGTGGGCACATGCGTGCACTTGGCGGCGAGAACGAGCTCTCCCATGGCGTCTTCCTCCGTCGGGCCGCCTTGCGCGGGGGCCCGCCCCGGGGAGGCCCCCGGAAAAGGCGACCGCGGGGGCCGTGATTTTATATAACATGTTATTTATCTCATGACACCGTCCCGCGCGCAACGAAAAAGGGGCGGCGCATGGCGCGCCGCCCCCCGTCATCCGTCCTGTCTGCGGCGCCCCGAAGGGCCGCACGCCGCGCCGTCAGAGCAGCGCGTCGATCGCCGCGGCGAGGTTCTCGTAGGTCGGGTTCTCGATCTTCTCGTCGCCGACGATCAGCGTCGGGGTGCCGGTCAGGCGCGGGTCCTTGCGGTACTCCTGGTACTGCTCGACCAGCGCCTTGGCGGATTCCTGGTCGTTGAGGCAGGCCTCGACCTGCTCCGAGGACAGCCCGCCCACGCGGCCGATCTTCTTGAACGTGTCCAGCACGTCCTCCTGCCGGGTCCATTCGCGCTGGGTGCGCAGCATGTGGTCGATATAGGCGAAATACTTGTCCGCGCCGCCGCAGCGCGCGACCATCCCGCCCCAGAGGCCGAGCCGGTCGAAATAGACCTCGCGATACTCCAGCTTCGCCTTCCCGGTCTCGATGTAATCCTTCTTGATCTCGGGGAAGACATGGGTGTGGAAGCGCGCGCAATGCGGGCAGGTCAGCGAGACATACTCGATGATCGTCACCGGCGCGTCCGGGTCGCCCATCACCTGCGCGCCCTGCAGCAGGCCGCCCTCCTGCGCCAGGGCGGCGCCGGGAAGGGCCGCGGCCGCGCCGGCGGCGGCCATCAGCGAAAGGGCGTCGCGACGGGTGAAGCGGGGGTCGAAACTCATCAGGTCCTGTCCTTCTTGTCCGCCGCGCGGGCGCGGCCGATCACGTTGCGCCCGAGACGCGCCAGCGCGGCGCCGAGTTCGGGGCTTTGCACGTCGCCCACGATGCGGGCGGCGCGCTGAGCATCTTCGGGGGATATGGCGTCTTCCGGGCGAAGTCGCTCCCCCGCGCGATCACGGTTGCGGGAGGCGGCCTCGAAGCCCCCGGCCCGCTGGTCGACGCGGATGCGCGAAATGGCGCGGTAGCCGTAGAAGGCGTTCACCCGCTCGACGATCCTGGGGCCCTGCATCTGCACCTCGGGGCCGCGCCCCGGCGCGACGGCGAGCACCAGCGTGGCGCCGAAACCGGGCTCGGCCTTCGAGCCGTAGGAGACGCGCAGGGGGCGGCACACGCCGTCCAGCGCCTCGCCCGCGATCAGCGCCCAGTCGGTGAGCACCTTGGCCTCGGCGAAGCCGCGCCGGTGCAGCGCGGTGCGGATCTGTCCGTCGGCGAGCGAGGCGGCGTGCTTGAACCCGCCCGGGCCCTTGCGGCGCTGGACCGCGCCGGGCGCGCGCGCCGCGGCGGGGGGCTTGCCCCCGGCGCCGCGAGGGCCGCGCCCCGATCCCGATCCGTCCTTGCCGGCCATGGCCGCACTCTCCTGCCTGCGCCCCTCGCCCCGACGGGGCGGCGGGCTGGACTCGCGGGGGTTGGCCGCTACCTTCGGCCCCGCGCCCCCGCGCGCGCAACTGTCTCAAAGGAGCAACCATGTCCCGTTCCCGGACGCAAGCCCGCACATCCCGCGCGCAGGCGATGCGCGACCGGCGCGCGGCGCTGAAATCGGCGGAAGACGGGACGGAAACGGACGCGGCGCCGATCACGCCGGGGGCGGACGGCCCCCCGGCGCCCCCGGCGCGCTCCGCGCCCCAGGCCCCCATGCCCCCCGGCAATGACGACGCCGCCGCGCTCTCGGCCACGCTGCTGGCCTGGTACGACCGCCACGCCCGCGCCCTGCCCTGGCGCATCGGCCCCGCCGCCCGCGAAGCGGGCCATCTGCCCGACCCCTACCGCGTCTGGCTGTCGGAGATCATGCTCCAGCAGACCACCGTCGCCGCCGTCATCTCTTACTTCAACGCCTTCACCGCGCGCTGGCCGACGGTCGAGGCCCTCGCCGCCGCCGCGGATGCAGAGGTGATGGAGGCCTGGGCGGGCCTGGGCTATTACGCCCGCGCGCGCAACCTTCTGAAATGCGCCCGCGCGGTGGCGCAGGAGCATGGCGGGGCGTTCCCGGACACGGAAGAGGCGCTGCTGAAGCTGCCCGGCATCGGCCCCTACACCGCCGCCGCCATCGCCGCGATCGCCTTCGACCGGCCCGCCGCCGTGCTCGATGGCAACGTGGAGCGGGTGACCGCCCGCCTGCGCGCGATCGAAACGCCCCTCCCCGACGCCAAGCCGCGGCTGCGCGCCATCGCCGCCGAGCTGACGCCCGGGGCGCGCCCCGGCTGCCATGCGCAGGCGATGATGGATCTCGGCGCCACGATCTGCACGCCGAAAGCCCCCGCCTGCGGCATCTGCCCGTGGCGCGATCCCTGCGCCGCCCGCGCCGCCGGGATCGCACCCGAGCTGCCGAGGAAGGCGCCCAAGAAACCCAAGCCGGTGCGCCGCGGCGTGGCCTTCGTCGCCCTCTCGGACGCCGGGGAGGTGGCGCTCGAGGTACGGCCCGAGAAGGGTCTTCTCGGCGGGATGCCGGGCCTGCCGGGCACGGAATGGACCGAGGCGCCCCCGGCGGCGCCCGAGACCTGCGCGCCCTGCCCCGCCGACTGGCGTGCGGCGGGCGAGGTGCGCCACGTCTTCACCCATTTCGCCCTGATCCTCGAGGTCCGCACCGCCGCCCTGCCGCCCGGAACGCCGCTGTCGCGCGGCGCCTGGCGGGCGGATGCGCCGGGACAGGCCGGGAACCTGCCGACGGTGATGAAAAAGGCGCTGCTGCTGGCCCTCTCGGCCCGGCGCTGAGGCCGGGCGCCGAGAGGGCCACGCAAAAGGGCGGCGCCACGCGGCGCCGCCCCTCGCATCTCCTCCGCCCGGACGCCTCAGCCCTTGCGGCGGCGCGCCAGAAGGCCCAGCCCCGCCAGACCCGCGGCCATCAGCGGCAGCGCGGCGGGAACCGGCACGTCCGCCGCGGCGGCGGTCGGCGAATAGGCGGTCAGCATCCGCGCCCAGTCGCCCGGGCTCGACGCCGCCCAGTTGATATAGACCGAGGAGCCCGAGAAGACCGTGGAATCCGACCCTTCCAGCCCGCGATTGGTGAAGTCGTTGTAATCCGTCGTGTCCAGCCCCAGCAGCGCGTCGGTGTTGAACAGCTTCTGGTCGGCATAGATGAAGGCGAAGATCTGGCTGTCGGCGTTGATCGTGGTCTGGGCCCGCAGCGGCGAGGTCCCCGGCACGTCCCACTGCACGTAATGCGAGGACACGACGGTCCCGGCCCGCAGGAAGTAATTGCCCGCCGTGCCGCCGACGAAGCTCGCCGCCGGGTCGAACACGCGGTCGACCGGCAGGTCCTCGGTCAGCACCACGTTCTGCTTCTCGTCCCACATCAGGATGATGCTGTCATTCGGGTTGCGCTCGACCAGCGTCGGGGGGGTGTCGGTGACCACGCAGGCCACCGCGTTGCCGGTGCAGCCGGTGGGCGCCAGCAGCGTGGCGGAGGCGGGAGAAGCGAGGGCGGCCGCGGCCAGGGCGGCGAGGGAAATGGACAGGCGCATGGGAATGCCGGCTCCGTATCTGAAAACCTGGATCGGGGAGAGGAAAACACCCCGCGCGGCCGGAAACGCACACCCGGCCCGCCCCATGGTTACCAGATCATGAAGCCCTCCGAAAGCGACCGGCCCCGCTCAGACGCGCTCTCCGGCGTCGAGACGCCCCAGGACGTGTCGCGCAGCAGAGAGATACGCGTCCCGCTTGTCCCCGGCCATCCGGTCCCAGGTGGCATAGGCGCGCGAGACGCGGCCATTGCCCTTGAACCGCTCGCGGTGGCGCAGCATGAAATCCCAGTAGAGCGGATTGAACGGGCAGCAGCCCTCGCCGAACTTCTTCTTCACGTCGTAGCGGCACCCGGCGCAGTGGTTCGACATCCGGTCGATATAGGCGCCCGAGGCGGCGTAGGGCTTGGACCCCAGCAGGCCGCCATCCGCGAACTGGCTCATCCCCACCACGTTCGGCGCCTCGACCCATTCATAGGCGTCGGCATAGACGGCGAGGAACCATTCGTGCAGCTGGCGCGGCTCCACCCCCGCCACCAGCGCGAAATTGCCCAGCACCATCAGGCGCTGGATGTGGTGGGCATAGGCCTCGGCCTGCGTCTGCTCCACCGCCGCCTTGAGGCAGGCCATGTCGGTCTCGCCCGACCAGTAGAACCAGGGCAGGTCGCGGCTCGCCTCCAGTTCGTTCCGGCCCACGTAATCCGGGCCTTCGAGGAAATAGATCCCGCGCACGTATTCGCGCCACCCGAGGATCTGGCGGATGAACCCCTCGGCGGCGTTGAGCGGGGCCTTGCCGTCCTCCCACGCCGCCTCGGCCCGGCGGCACAGGACCAGCGGGTCCAGCAGCCCGGCGTTGAGGTACTGCGCAAGGACCGAGTGGTTGAGGAAGGCCTCCCCCTCGAGCATCGCGTCCTGCACGTCTCCGAACCCGGCGAGGGCATGGGCGAAGAAATGATCCGCCGCTTTCTCAGCGTCCTCGGCGGTGACCGCGAACCAGAAGGGGCGCAGATCGCCGAAACGGTCGGGGAAACGGTCCTCGACCATCGCGAGCACCTCCTCGGTGATCTTGTCGGGGTCGAAGCGCAGGGGGCCGGGAAACTCGGCCCCGGGGTCCGCCGCCTCGCGGTTGTCGGAATCATAGTTCCACTTGCCGCCCGCGGGCTGGTCGCCGTCCATCAGGATGCCGTGGGCGCGGCGCATCTCGCGGTAGAAATGCTCCATCCGCAGCGCCTTGCGGCCCCTGGCCCAGTCGGCGAATTCCGCGCGCGAGGACAGGAACCGCCGGTCGGGGAAGATCTTGACGGGCAGGCCGAGCGCCTCCTCCCAGCCCTCCATCGCCTGCTGCAGGCGCCATTCGCCGGGTTCGGTCGCGACGATCCCGCAGGGGTCGTGGCGGGAGATGGCGGCGCGCAGGGCGTCCTCGAACGACGCGAGGCCCTCGGTCAGCGGCGTGTAGTCGACGGTCCAGCCGTCGGCCTCCAGCGCCTTCGCGAAATGGCGCATGGCCGAGAAGCAGAACACCAGCTTCTTGCGGTGATGGTCCGCATAGGCCGCCTCGTCCGAGAGCTCGGCCATCACCACCACGTCCCGGTCCTTGGCCCCGGCCATCAGCTGCGGCATGGTCCGGGTCAGCTGGTCGCCCAGCACCAGGATCAGCCGCGGACGTGCATCGTCGGGCATCTCGCCTTCCCCCATAGTCGCGTGGCGCGGAAGATGGGGCGGGGACGGCTCAGGTCCAGAACACGCCGGGCGGCGGCTTGCCATGCCGGTTCAGCGTCGGCACCGAGGGCGCCAGGAACCACCACAGCAGCATCAGCCAGCCCACCACCGGGATCATCCCGGCCGCGAGCCACCAGGCCGTGTGCCCCGCATCGTGCAGCCGGCGCGACGCGACGCAGAGCCAGGTCGGCGCATAGAGGATGAAGGCGGCGGCGAAGATCATCCCCCGCGGGGCGCCGAGGGGCTGCGTCTCGGCGAAGGCGGCGAGCCCGAGCCAGGCGAGCCCGAGCAGCGTCCACCACCAGAACTCGGACCGTCCCGCCCTGCCCCGGACCCGAAGCCCGTGGGTGGCGGCGTGCTTGATGCTGTCGCCTGGCGACATGGAAGAGAGGCTCCTGCCCGGGTTTGCGCGGGGCGCCGCACGAGTCGGGCGCGGCGCCCCGTCCCTTCAATGATGGGCGCCGCCCGCGCCCGGTCAACCCGACGTCAATGATCCTTGAATGAAAGAGCCCCCGCCGGGCGGGGCGGGGGCGTCGGGACGGCGCGGGGTCGGGCCCGGGGCGCGGTCAGGCGAAGGTCTCGGCCGTGTCGACCAGGCCGTAGGGCGGCGGGCCCCACCGGTTCGCCTCGGGCTTCGAGCGCGAGCAGAACCAGACCAGCAGCACGATCATCCCGATCAGCGGCACGAAGATCAGCAGGTACCACCAGAAGCTGCGCCCCACGTCATGGAGCCGGCGCGAGGTCACCGCCAGCGACGGCAGGAACAGGCCGAGCGACCACAGCAGCGTCAGCGCCGAGAGCGCGAGGATCGCGACGTCCGAGCCGCCTTCGGCCACGGCGCCGAGCGCGCCCTGCAGCACCATCGACCCGAGCGTCGTGAACACCATGAACCACCAGAACTCGGCTCGCGGCGCGCGGCCCGAGAAGGTGACGTACTTGGAGAGGCAGGTGCGGATCGCCGCGCCGAAACTCATCATCGAACAATGCTCCTGTTCTGGAAACCGGCGCCGCCGTTTCTGCCGGGCGGCGCGCTTCGTGCGAACCTGAAGGCGCGGCGGGCGGCGGGCAAGAAAAAACGCCCCCGCCTTTCGGACGGGGGCGCAAGGGCTTCGCGCGGATCGGCGAAAAACCTCAGCCGTGTTCGGCCATTTCCTTGCGGATCACGCCGCGCAGCACGTCGATGGGCTGCAGCTTGCCGTCCCGCTTCACGTGCCAGTAGGTCCAGCCATTGCAGGAGGGCGCGTTCTCCAGCGCCGCGCCGACCTGGTGGATCGAGCCGCGATGGTCATGGGCGATCAGCGTGCCGTCGGCGCGCACCCGGGCGGCGTGGCGGCCGTTCGGGGACACCAGCGTCTCGCCGACCTCCAGCAGGCCGCGCTCGACCAGCTGGCCGAAGGGCACGCGCGGGGCGGCGCGGCGGGGGGCGGTGACGGCCAGGATCTCGTCGTCATGGCGGCGGGCGGCGGCGATGCGGCGGGCGGCCACGTCGCGATACTTGGCCTCGCGCTCGATCCCGATCCAGCGGCGGCCGAGCTTCTTGGCCACGGCGCCGGTGGTGCCCGAACCGAAGAACGGGTCCAGCACCACGTCCCCCGGCTTGGTGCAGCCGACCATGATCCGGTGCAGCAGCGCCTCGGGCTTCTGGGTCGGGTGGGCCTTCTCGCCCGCGTCGTCCTTCAGCCGCTCGCCGCCGGTGCAGAGCGGCATGACCCAGTCGGAGCGCATCTGCACCCCTTCGTTCATCGCCTTCAGCGCCTCGTAGTTGAAGGTGTACTTGCCCACCTCGTCGCGCGCGGCCCAGATCATCGTCTCGTGCGCGTTGGTGAAGCGCTTGCCGCGGAAGTTGGGCATCGGGTTCGACTTGCGCCACACCACGTCGTTGAGGATCCAGTAGCCCTGGTCCTGCAGCGCGGCGCCGACGCGGAAGATGTTGTGGTAGGAGCCGATCACCCAGATCGCGCCGTTGGGCTTCAGCAGCCGGCGCGCGGCGGCGAGCCATTCGCGGGTGAAGCGGTCATAGGCCGCGAAGCTCGAGAACTGGTCCCAGGCGTCGTCCACCGCGTCGACCTTGGAATTGTCCGGCCGGTGCAGGTCGCCCTTGAGCTGCAGGTTGTAGGGCGGGTCGGCGAAGATCAGGTCGACCGAGGCCTCGGGCAGCTTGTTCATCGCCTCGATGCAGTCGCCGGCGATGATGGTGTCGAGCGGCAGCGGGCGTTTCGCCTTCGGCGCCTCGACGGCCTTGCCGGCCGCGGCCTTGCCCGCCGGGGTCTTCGCGATGGGCGAGGACCGGCGGATGCGGGCGCCGCCCGCCTGCTCGGCCTGCGCCGCGCGGCGCGGCTGCCCCGCCGCGTCGTTCCCGCCATTCGTTCCGCTGTTCTTTTCGACCGCCATGCCCGCCTCCGACCCCCATATGGGGTGATTCGCTGTTCTTGAGGCCAAGATGCAGCGCCAGCGATTCGGCGTCAATTCCCCTTGTGAATCAGGGGGTTATTTAATCCCCTTCACCCAATATCTTGCGTATGGGGGCAAAGCTGCACCGATGATGTGGTGTGACCCCCAAGCTTTTGAGTCCCTGCCTGTGGGCGGGCACGCCATAGCCCATGTTGCGCTCCCAGCCATATCCGGGGTGCTGTTCGGCGAGGGCCGTCATCACCCTGTCGCGGGCCACTTTCGCCAGGATCGAGGCCGCGGCGATGGACAGGGATTTGCCGTCTCCCTTCACCACCGCGGTGGCGGGGACGGGGAAACCGGGGGGCACGCGGTTGCCGTCGATCAGCGCGTGGCCGGGGGCGTGGCCCGGGGCGGCGCCGAGCGCGGCCAGCGCGCGGGCCATGGCGAGGTCGTTGGCGGGCAGGATGCCGATGGCGTCGATCTCGGGCGCCTCGGCGAAGCCGATGCCCCAGCGGGCGCGGGCCTGGATCTCGTCGAACAGGGCCTCGCGGCGCTTCGCGGTCAGGCGCTTGGAATCGTCGATGCCGTCCGGGATGTCCGCGGGGTCGAGGATCACCGCGGCGGCGCAGACCGGCCCGGCCCAAGGGCCCCGGCCCGCCTCGTCGATGCCGCAGACCGGGACGCAGGACGGGTCGGCGCGCTGCAGCGCCCCCTCGAGCGAGAGGTCGGGGCGCGGGCGGGGCGCGGCGGGGGCGCGGGGGGCGGAGGGTCTGGCCATGGCCGATGCCCTAGCCGCGGGCGGCGCGGCGGGCAAGGGCGCGGCGCGGCCGCGCGCGCCCCGGCGGCGCAGCCGCCTCCGCCTGCGAATGGGGGGCTTGCCCCCCTGAGCCGGCGGACGCCCGGGGGATGGGCGCGGCGCAGGCGGGGGAGAGGCCGGGCTCGGGGGGGCTGAAGCCCCCGCTCGCCCGCCCTCGCCGCGCAGGGCGCGGCGGCGCCCGGGATGCAGGGGAGGGCGCCCTCAGAACAGGTCGAGCTGGTCCCCCGGCCGCGGCGGGACCCGGAACAGGTCGCGGCGCAGCTCCGGCGGGCGGGAGGCGAGGCCGAGCCGCTTGCGCGCCGTCTCCACCCGCCGCCGCAGCAGCGCCGACCAGACGCCCTGCCCCGTCATCCGCCGCCCGAAGGCGCCGTCATAGACCTTGCCGCCATGCAGCTCGGCCACCCGACCCATCACCCGGGCGGCGCGGTCGGGCATCTCCGCCTCCAGCCACTCGCGGAAGATCCCCTCCACCTCGGCCGGAAGCCGCAGCCCGATCCAGCCGGCCCATTTCGCCCCGGCCCGCGCCGCCGCCTCCAGCAGCCGCTCGATCTCGTGATCCGTCACCGCCGGGATCACCGGGGCCAGCATCACACCCACCGGCACCCCGGCGCGCGACAGGGCCGCGATGGCGCGCAGCCGCGCCTGCGGGCTCGCCGCCCGCGGCTCGACCGAGCGGCTGAGGCGATTGTCGAGCGAGGTCAGCGATACCGCGACCTGCGCCAGCCCGGCCCGCCCCATCTCGCCAAATATGTCGAGATCGCGGGTCACCAGCGCGCCCTTGGTCACGATGCTGAGCGGATGGCGATGGGCCTGCAGCACCTCGAGGATGCCGCGCGTCACCCGCTCTTCGCGCTCCGCCGGTTGGTAGGGGTCGGTGTTGGCGCCCATGGCGATGGGCGCGACCGCGTAGCCGCGGCGGCGCAGCTCCCCCTCCAGCAGGCGCGGGGCGCCGCGTTTCACCAGGATCCGCGTCTCGAAATCGAGGCCGGGGGACATGCCCAGATGCGCGTGGGTGGGGCGGGCGAAGCAATAGACGCAGCCATGCTCGCAGCCCCGGTAGGGGTTGATCGAGCGGTCGAAGGGCAGGTCGGGCGAGGCATTGCGGGCGATGACGCTGCGGCTGGCATCCGGGATCAGGCGGGTGCGCAGCGGCGGCGGGGCGTCGTCCTCGTCCCCCTCCCAGCCGTCGTCGACGGGGGCGCGGGTCTCGCGCTCATACCGGCCGACGCGGTTCGACACCGCGCCGCGGCCGCGCCGAAGCCCGGGCGCCACGCGGGCCGCGTCGTCCATCCCGAAAAGATCGCCCATGCGCCCGGCCCCTGTCCGACTCGTCGCTCCGTTCCGGGCCAGCATGGCGCCCCGGGCGAAAGAGAACAAGACGGGAACATGGTGCGGCGCGGGCCCGGTCAGCCCTTCTCGGCCGCCTCGCGCAGGCGGGCGACGAAGCCCTGGGCGGCGGGCGAGAGGGTCTCGCCCTCGCGCTGCAGCAGGAACAGGCGGCGCGGCGCGGCCTCGGCGGCCAGCGGCGCGAAGGGCAGGTCCGACAGGATCCGCTCGGCCGCGATCAGCGGGGCGACCGAAACGCCCATCCCCGCGCGCACCGCGGCGCCGACGGACAGCAGGCTGACAGCCCGCGCCCTGGCGTGGCGCAGGCGGATGCGCATCTGCTCGGGGGCCACCGCCTCCATCAGCGGCGAGGTGACGAAGGCCTCGCCCTCGAGCGCGTCGAAATCGATGGGCGCGCCGCCGCCGGGAATGTCGGTCCGGTCCGGCGGGAACAGCACGGCGTAGCGTTCGACCACCAGCGGCTCCTGCGACAGGCCGAGGCCCTGGGCGGGGGCCTGGGCGACGCCGATCTCGGCCGCGCCGGAGACGACGGTGTTGGCCACGGTCTCGGAATCCCCGTCCCGCAGTTCCACCCGCACGCCGATGCCCGGGTCGCGCTCGGCCATGCGGCGGTGCATCTCGAGCGCCACCGAGACGATGCCGCAGGCCGCGCTCGGCACCGCGGCGACGCGGATCTCGCCGCGCCCGCCATCGGCGAAGCGCAGCATCTCCTCCACCCCGCCGACATGTTCGTCGACCATGCGGCGGGCGACCACCAGGCAATGTTCGCCCAGCGGGGTCAGCCGGCCCTTGCGCTCGCCTTCGAACAGGGGGCCGCCGAGGTTTTCTTCGAGCTGCTTGAGGGACATGGAGACGGCCGAGGGCGTCCGGCTGACGCGCCGCGCGGCGGCGGCGAGGCCCCCGGTCTCGGCGACGGCCACGAAGGCCCGCAATTGGCCCAGCTTCAATTCCACATCCGACATGCGCGGAGCGTCTCCCCCAAAATAAGCGAGTCTAAGGTGACATTAAGACAACCTGAAACCAAGCCGCAAATGCATTCAGGGCGGCGGGGCGGCGCTTGACGCGGTGCAACATATGACGAGTCGGCAAACCGGCTTTGCCGAGGGGCGCCATTGTCACCGCCCGGCGCCGGCATCATTTTGCGCTGCAACAGAAGCGGCGACGACAGGGCCGGAACTCGGGTCCGGACGGGGCCTGCCGAACGCCGCGCTTCACGAGCAACAAGACAAAGGAGGCCGTCATGGCCGTCACCACCTTCCACAGCCCCGTCGCCGCCGCCACCGACGCCGACTTCTCCTCCCGCATCGACGCGCTGCGCGCCCGCTGGGCCCGCTGGCGGCTGTACCGCCGCACCATCCGCGAGCTGTCGGAGCTGAACGACCTCGACCTCGCCGATATCGGCATGAGCCGCGCGGGCATCCGTTCCGTCGCCTGGCACGCCGTCTACGGCTGATCGAGGCCCGATCCGGGGGATCCTCCCTCCCCCGGCGCCGCGGAGCGCAGAACGCGCCCCAGCTGCGGCGACCACGCGGACCGGCGCGGGGCCCCTCCCTCCCCTCGCCGCCGCCGCGATCCCTCCAGGGCTCGCACAGAAGCGCGCCGTCGCCGGGCCGGGCGGCGGCGCGCAATGCGTTTCTGGGGGGCGTCTGCGCGCCCGCCCGGACGCCGCGCTGGGCCTGCGCCGGGGCCGTCTCCATTTCGGAAACCAATTTCCGCGGCGCAGGCGTACTATTTCACAACCGCTTCACCGCAGCGCCCCGCCCTCAGCCCGCCGGGGCGCCCGCCGCGCCCTCGACCCGCGCGCTTTCCCAGGCCAGCATCGCGCGCTTGACCGGCAGCCCCCAGTGATAGCCGCCGAGCGCCCCGGTGGTGCGCAGCGCCCTGTGGCAGGGGATCACCCAGGAGATCGGGTTGCGCCCGACGGCGGTGCCCACGGCCCGCTGCGCCTTCGGGGCGCCCACGGCGCGGGCGAGGTCGGTATAGGTGGTCGCCGCGCCCATGGGCGCGCGCAGCAGCGCCTCCCACACCTTCACCTGGAACGGCGCGCCGATCAGCTCCAGCCGCAGCTCGCCGCCCCCGCCGAAAGCCGCGTCCACCAGCGGGCGCAGCGCCTCCGGATCCTCCTGGAACGTCGCCTCGGGCCAGCGGGCGGCCATGTCCTGCCACGCCGCCTCGCGCCCGCATTCGGCGGCGAAGGCGAGGCCGCAGAGCCCGCGCGGGGTGGCCATGGCCAGCGCCTCGCCGAAGGGGCTGTCGAACCAGCCCCAGCGGATCGAGAGGCCCGCGCCCTTGCGGGCCCATTCGGCGGGGGTCATCGCCTCCCAGGTCACGAACAGGTCGTGCAGCCGCCCCGGCCCCGACAGCCCGGTGTCGAGCGCCGCGTCCAGCAGCGTGTGCCGTTCGGCCAGCAGCCGCTTGGCGTGGTCGAGGTCGAGCGCCTGCAGGAACCGCTTGGGGCTGACCCCGACCCAGGCCGAGAACAGGCGCTGGAAATGCGCGGGGCTGAGGCCCATGCGGGCGGCGAGCGCGTCGAGCGAGGGATGCTCGGCCCGCCGCTCCTCGATCAGGCGGATGGCCTCGGTCATCAACTGGCGGTGGAAGGCGGCGCGGTCGGTCTCGGCAGGGGCGGGGGAGAGGTCGGTCATCGCGGGGGGGCTCCGTCATCTGTCGGGGGCGACCATACCGGTGCGCAGGCCCGCGCCCCACCCGATTCATGCGGACGCGATCCTGCGGCCCCGCGCCCCTTGCGCGCCCGCGCGCCCCGGGGCGATAACCGGGCCCCATGACAGCCCAGCTTCCCTACCCCGTCCTGCGGGAGATCTTCACCCGTTTCGAGGCGGCCGAGCCGGAGCCGAAAGGCGAGCTCGACCACGTCAACGCCTTCACCCTGGTCGTGGCCGTGGCCCTGTCCGCGCAGGCCACCGACAAGGGGGTGAACCGGGCGACGGAGGCGCTGTTCAAGGTCGCCGACACGCCCGCGAAGATGCTGGCGCTCGGCGAAGAGGGGCTGATCGAGCACATCAAGACCATCGGCCTCTACCGCAACAAGGCGAAGAACGTCATCAAGCTCTCGCAGCGGCTGGTGGATGACTTCGGCGGCGAGGTCCCGTCCTCGCGCGCCGCGCTGGAATCGCTGCCGGGCGTGGGGCGCAAGACGGCGAACGTGGTGCTGAACATGTGGTTCGCCTACCCCGCCCAGGCCGTCGACACCCATATCTTCCGCATCGGCAACCGCACCGGCATCGCGCCGGGCAAGGACGTCGTCGCGGTGGAACGGGCGATCGAGGACAACGTGCCGGTCGAATTCGCCCGCCACGCCCATCACTGGCTGATCCTGCATGGCCGCTACATCTGCAAGGCGCGCAAGCCGCGCTGCGCGGACTGCCTGATCGCCGACCTGTGCCATTACGAGGAGAAGACCGCATGACCAGCGGCAAGACCTACGACGTCGTCGGCGTCGGCAACGCCATCGTCGACGTGCTGGCCCGCGTGCCCGACAGCTTCCTGGAGAATGCGGGCGTCGAGAAGGGCATCATGCAGCTGATCGACGCCGACCGCGCGGTGGAGCTTTACGGCATGATGGGCCCGGCGCGGGAGATCTCGGGCGGATCCGCCGCCAACACCATCGCGGGGCTCGGGATGCTCGGCGACAAGGCGGCCTATGTCGGCAAGGTCAAGGACGACCAGCTCGGCGCCATCTTCGCCCATGACATCCGCGCGCTGGGGGTGACCTATGAAACCCCGCTGGCGCCGAAATCGGTCGAGGGCGACGAGACCGGGCGCTGCATGGTGCTGGTGACCCCGGATGGCGAGCGGTCGATGAACACCTATCTCGGCGTCTCGAACCACCTGTCGCCCGACGACATCGACGAGGAGATGATGGCCCAGGCGTCGTGGATCTACCTCGAGGGCTATCGCCATGACGGGCCGGACAGCCTGGCCGCGTTCTCGAAGGCGGTGAAGGCGGCCAAGAATGCGGGCGGCAAGGTGGCGCTGACCCTGTCGGACCCGTTCTGCGTCGACCGGCACCGGGACGAGTTCCTGCGCATGTGCCGCGAGGAGCTGGACCTTCTGTTCGCCAATGAGCACGAGATCGTGGCGCTGTTCCAGACCGCGACGCTCGAGGACGCGCTGGACCGGGCGAAGGAAGAGCTGCCCATGGCCGCGGTCACCGTCGGCCCGGCGGGGGTCTACGTGATCCAGAACGGGCGGATGGTCCATGCGCCCGCAGCCCCGATGAGCCGGGTGGACGCGACCGGCGCCGGGGACCTCTTCGCCGCGGGCTTCCTGCACGGGCTGGTCAAGGGGCGCAACATGCTGACCTGCGGGACCATGGGCTGCGTGGCCGCGGGCGAGGCGATCTCCCATATCGGCGCGCGGCCGGAAGAGGACCTCAAGGACCTGTTCGCGCGCTTCGGCCTGAACGGGTGAATTGCGGGGGCTGCCGCTGCGGGGGCTGCCGCCCCCGGTCCCCTGCTCGAGGGGGCGAGGCCCCCTCGAACTCCCCCGGGACTCGTGTGATGCGCCTGCAACGGCAGGTGATGGCGTGAGGTGATCCGCCGGGCGCCCGGATCGGGGCGCTGTCCTGGGCGAGCGCCCCCGGCGCGGGGCGGGCGGGCCGATGCGGGCCGCAGGACCGCGAGGTCCGCCGGCGCCGCACAACGTGGATCATCCCGGGACGACCGCCGATCCCCTCGATCCCCCCAGCTTGCAGGAGGAGGGGGTGCGGGGGAGGAGGAGATGCATCTCCTCCTCCCCTGCGCCAAGCGGCGCCGCGGAACCCTCTCCGGCGCCCGCCCCGGCCCCCATCCCGCCCCCCGTCAGGCCGCCCGGCGGCGGACGGCGCCCATGACCGCGACGCCCGCGAGGAGCAGGAGCGCCGACGCCGGAAGCGGAACCTCGCTCGTGCGCAGCTCGCCATTGGCGGTCCAGTCGATGAGGTTGGCGCGCAGCGTCTCCGCGTCGCCCGACGGGGACTGGAAGCGGACGGTGGTCATGCCGCCGAACACCGCCAGGCCCGCCCCGTGCATCCGGTAGCTCAGCACCGCCTCGCCGTCCGCGGCGTCCTCGATCAGCGCCGCGCCGCCGTTCGCGATGCGGCCATGGGCGAATTGATTGCCGGTATAGCGCGTCGTCACGCCGTCGAAGACCGGGTGCAGCGGGTCGGAGGCGACGGCCTCATCCGACAGGAGCGGGAACACGAGCTGCGCGCCGAGGATGAAGCTCATCCCGTCGCCCTCGGTCGGGGCCGCGTTCACCAGCAGCCGCCCGCCGTCGAACACCCATTGCTCCAGCGCGGCGCGGTTGGCGTCGAGGAAAGCCTCCAGGTCGTTCGCGAGGAAATCGCCCCCTTCGAGGAACAGGAAGTCGGCGGAGGCCAGCAGCGCCGCCGCATCGACGGTGCGGTAGTTGCCGAGGATCCAGGCGTCCTCGCCGAACACGCGGTCCATGGCGACCTGGTTGCCCCGGTCGCCGAAGGGCTCGAGCCCGATGTTGAGGTAATAGGGCGCCGCGTGGGCGCCCCCGGCGCCTCCACCGGCGAGGACGGCTGCAGCGGAAAGGCAGGCGGCGCAGGCAATGCGTTTCATGGTCGATCCCCTGAAAAAGAACGACGCGGCGCCGCCTGTCGCCAGGCGGCGCCGCGCGATGCGTCGGAGGATCGTTTCAGCGCGCAACCGGGTCAATTCAACCCGGTTTCACAAATCGGACAGGCTCAGCCGACGAAGGCGCGCTCCACCACGAAGGTGTTCGGCTTGGCGTTGGAGCCTTCTTCCAGCCCGAAGCCTTCCAGCGCCGCCTTGGTGTCCTTCAGCATCGCCATGGACCCGCAGATCATGCCGCGGTCATCCTCGGGGTTGATGGGGGGCACGCCCAGCTGCTCGAACAGCTCGCCCGAGGCCATCAGGTCGGTGATCCGCCCCTGGCGCGGGAAGGACGGGTCGCGGGTGACCGAGTTGAAGAGCGTCAGCTTGCCCTCGGCCAGCTCGCCCAGGAACTCGTGGTTCTTCACCTCGTTCACCAGGTGCTCGCCGTAAGCCAGCTCCGCCACGTCGCGGCAGGTATGGGTCAGGATCACCTGGTCGAATTTCTCGTAGACCTCCGGGTCGCGGATCAGCGACGCGAAGGGGGCGATGCCGGTGCCGGTGGAGAACATCCACAGCCGCTTGCCCGGCAGCAGCGCGTCCACCACCAGCGTGCCGGTGGGCTTCTTGCGCATCCACAGGGTGTGGCCGGGCTGGATCTTCTGCAGCTCCGAGGTCAGCGGGCCGTCGGGCACCTTGATCGAGTAGAACTCCACCGTGTCGTCCCAGGAGGGCGAGGCGACCGAGTAGGCGCGCCACACGGGCTTCGGCCCCGGCAGGCCGATCATCACGAATTCGCCCGAGCGGAAGCGGAAAGCATCGGGGCGGGTGATGCGGAAGCGGAACAGGCGGTCGGTGTAATGCTCGACCTCCAGCACCTCCTGCGCGAAGACGCCGTTGGGGACCGCGACCGCTTCGGCCGTGTCGGTGGAGAGTTTCGCCTGGTCGACCATCTCGTTCATCCTGCCGCTCCTCGTCGGTTCGCGATCCTGCACGCAAGGCGGGCGCGGCGCCATGGGCCCGCCCGTCGCGGCCACTTGGGGCCTCGCGCGCCCGGGGTCAAACCCGCGGCGGCCCGATCCGACCGGTTTTTTCCTGCCGCGCGGCCCGGCGCGCCTGAAGTTCAGGGCGGATCGGGGTCCGGCGAACGGCGTCCCGGGGCCTGCGCGGGGGGAACATGCCCCGGACAGTCGTGTTTGCGTTTGATCGGGATCAAGCCGCGACGCGGCAGGCGGTCGCAGACCGGGCCCCCGCCGGGCCCGAATTGATGTTCAATTATGGTTAATGAAACGCGGAAACGCCGACAGGCGCCCACAGGTTGACGCCGGGCTGTCCGCGCGGTTTAGTTGGTGTTAACAGACTCGATATTTTCAACGTGCCGAAGGAAGCTGACATGGCTTTCCCGTCCTTGCGTGCACGCGTCGTCATCTCCACAGCCGTGCTCGGCTTGGGCGTATTCGTCTATCACCAGCTGCAGGCCCCCTCCCCCGTCGCGTCCGCGACCGGGCCGGAGGCGCGCGGCGGCCCGCCGACGGCGGCGGTCGCCCTGGCGCCCGCGCCGCGCTGGGTCACGCCGCCCGGCGCGATGACCGTGGCCGCGGCGCAGGGCGCGCTGACGCTGCCCGCCGCCCCGGCGGTGCGCGGGGTCGGCGAGGCCCCGGCGCAGTCCGGCGCCGCGGACGCCCCGCGGACCGAGGCCGAGCGCCGCGCCGCCGCCCGCGCCTGGGCGGCCAGCGACACCCGCATCGCCGCCATCGCCCTGCCCCCCGAGGCGGACGCCCGGGCCGCGGCCGAGGCGCGCCGGAACCTCCATGTCGCGCTGGCCGAGCTGGACCGGCGCGGCGACGCGGGGCGGGACCTCGCCTTCTACGCCCCGCTCGGGCCCGGCCGGGCCGCGCCCGCGACGCTGGGCTATTGCCGCCGGGCCGGGGCGGACGCGCTCGACTGCCAGGTCTATGACGCGCCGCGGGCGGCCGGGATCGCGCCGGGCGCGCGGCGGCGGCTGCCGATCGCGGCGCTGACCGACTGGACCTTCGCCCGGGCGGGCAAGTGGGAAGGCGCCTTCGCGCTGCGCGCCAAGCTGCCGCTGATGACCCGCGCGGACCGCGACGCGGTGCTGGCGCGGCTGGCCGAGGCGCCGGGCCGCGCGGGCGGCGCGCAGCAGACCACCGCGGGCGCCCCCTGAGGCCGCGCGCCCCGCTTCGGGCGGGGCGCCGGACCCGCCTTCCCCCGCGCCTTCCCCCCGGCGAAAGAAAAAGGCGGCGGACCCATCGGTCCGCCGCCTTTCGTCGCCTGGGCCCCCGCCGGGAGGGACGGGGGGCTTGGGAGGAGTGGCCCCGCCGGCCCGGGGATGCCGGCGGGGCCGATCCGCAACGCGCCCGTGGGGACGACGCGCGCGCGGAAGCTTCAGACGGCTTCGCCCGCCAGGGCCGCCGCCTCTTCGCCGACATGCTCTTCCATGTGGCGACGCATTTTCTTCAGCGCCTGCGCCTCGAGCTGGCGCACCCGCTCCTTCGACAGGCCCAGCTCGCCGCCGAGGCTCTCGAGCGTGCGCGGCTGCTGGTCGATCTTGCGGGCGATGATGATCATCTTCTCCCGCTCGGTCAGGGCGTCCATCGCGTCGGCGATCCACTGGCGCGCCGCCGACAGGTCGCGGTCGCGGCCGACCACTTCCTCGGACCCGGGGGTCTCGTCCTCGAGCGTCTCCATCCACTCGCGGCCCTCTTCGCCCGCCTGCTGGGCGTTGAGCGAGAAGTCGGAGCCCGCGAGGCGGCCCTCCATCATCTCCACGTCGCGCAGCGGGGCGCCGAGATCCTCGGCGATGCGGCGGCGGATCTCCTCGCCGGTCATCTGGATGCCCTCGGCCGCGGCCTCGGTCTCCACCTGCGCGCGGACGCGGCGCATGTTGAAGAACAGCGACTTCTGGGAGGAGGTCGAGCCGGTGCGCACCATCGACCAGTTGCGCATCACGTAATCCTGGATCGACGCCTTGATCCACCAGACGGCATAGGTGGAGAAGCGCACGCCGCGCTCGGGGTCGAACTTCTCGGCCGCCTTCATCAGGCCGACCGACGCTTCCTGCGTCAGGTCGTTCATCGAGGCGCCGTAGCGGCGGTACTTCGCGGCCATCGACACAGCGAGGCGCATGTAGGCGGTCACGAGGCGGTGCAGCGCCGCCTCGTCCTTTTCGTCCCGCCAACGGCGGGCGAGCGCGGCTTCGGTTTCGGCATCGAGCAATTCGGCCGACATCGCTGCGCGGGCGACGGTCGCGTCGGAATGGGTTCTGAAGGCCATGGTCTCTCTCCTGTCTTCTCGTCCGGTTGCGCCGTATCACGTCTAATACGTTGGTGTTCCGGGGGCGGATCACCATCCCGCCTCTCGGAAGGGTAACGGGTTCGTGAGCGCATGCGAGAGGATCGTACACGCGTGAACGAATTTTAGACCGAGGAATTTCAATGACTTGCACTGCAACACGACCTCACAAGTCCTGTTAACACTCCGTGATGTCGCGTCGCGGAATTCGTCATTTGCCGGACCGCGCTGCAACATGACAGCATGTTTCCACGCCGAGAACAGCCCATTGAGAAGGAAAATTTCCATGCCCGACACCCTCTTCATCCAGGAACGCACGCTTTCAAGCTGGTCGCTGCGCGGCCACCTGCTGATGGACATCGCCGGGCGCAGCTACACCCCGCGGCTGATCCCCGGCGGCAAGGGCTTCCACGACCGCCTGCCGCCCGAGATCGCCCCCGCCACCACCGTGCCGGCGCTGCAGCTCGAGGACGGACCCTTCGTGTGGGACACGCTGGCCATCGCCGAGACGCTGGCCGAGATGGCCCCGGACCGGCCGCTCTGGCCCGCGGACCGGGCCGCCCGCGCCTTCGCCCGCGCCATCACCGCCGAGATGCATTCGGGATACGGCGCGCTGCGCGACGCCTGCTCGATGAACATCACCCTGGCGTTCGAGGGGTTCGAGGTCTCCGAGGCGGTTCGGAAGGACGTCGACCGGCTGGAGGAGCGCTGGGCCATGGCCCGCGCCCGGTTCGGCGAGGGCGGCCCGTGGCTGTTCGGGGCCGAGTTCACCGCCGCCGACGCCTTCATGGCGCCGCTGGCGACGCGGCTGCTGACCTACGGGATCCCCGTCGGCGCCGTGGCGCAGGCCTATTGCGCGGCGGTGGTGAATTACGGGCCCTTCCGCCGCTGGCGCGCGATGGGCCTGGCCGAGGGGCCGGTGCCCACCCGCTATGACCTGCCGCTGCCGAAAGCCCCCTGGCCCGGCCCCGCGCCGCGCCCGGCGAAGGCGCTGGCCGAGGGCGAGGTCCCGGTCTCGGCCGCCGTCAACGCCGCCTGCCCCTATTCGGGCAAGCCGGTGGCGGCGGATTCGCTGGCCGAGATCGACGGCAAGGTGATCGGCTTCTGCAACACGTTCTGCCGGGACAAGTCGGTCGCCGACGCGGACGCCTGGCCGAAGCTGGCGCCGCTGCTGGCCTGATCCGGGGGCGGGGGCGGGTCGCGCCGCCCCCCGCCTCATTCGGGGTAGATGACCTTGTCGAGGCGCAGCCCGTCCGGCGGCGCCACCGGCCCGCAGGCCGCCCGGTCGGCCGCCGCCAGCGCCGCGCCCACCCGCTCGGGCGCCCAGGCGCCGCTGCCCACCCGCTCGAGCGTGCCGACGAAGCTGCGCACCTGGTTGTGCAGGAAGCTGCGGGCGCGCACGTCGAAGATCACCGCGTCGCCCTCGCGCCGCACCTCCAGCCGGTCCAGCGTCTTCACCGGCGATTTCGCCTGGCACATGGTGGAGCGGAAGGTGGTGAAGTCGTGCTTGCCGATCAGCAGCCGCGCGGCTTCGTTCATCGCCTCCACGTCCAGCTCCGCCTTCACCAGCCATTCCTGCCCGGCCGAGAGCGTCAGCGGCGCGCGCCGGTTGCGCAGGATATAGATATAGCGCCGCTCGATGGCGTCGAAGCGGGCGTGGAAATCGTCTGCGGCGCGCTCCGCGCCCAGGATGGCCACCGGGTGCGGCCGCAGCTGGGCGTTGAGCGCCTCGGACAGGCGGAACGGGTCCCAGTCGCGCGACAGGTCCGCATGGGCGACCTGCCCGGTCGCATGCACCCCCGCATCGGTCCGCCCCGAGCCGTAGACCATGGGCGCGGCGGGATCGAGCCGGGCCAGCGCCTCCTCAACCGCCTGCTGGACGGAAGGCAGGTCGGCCTGGCGCTGCCACCCACGGAACGGGCGGCCGTCATATTCGATGCTGAGGCGATAGCGAGGCATGTGCGGCGGGTAGCGCGGAACGGGCGAGGGCGCAAGCGGGGAGGAGGGCGATCGGGTTGCGCCCGGCCTTGCAGCCGTGGCGCCGCGTGGCGGGGGGGGGGGGGGGGGGGGGGGGGGGGGGGGGGGGGGGGAGTAGACCCCCCCACCAACAACCAGCACAACGGAAGAGAAAGAAGGGGGGAGAAGGAAGGGAAGAGGATGGAG
>NZ_JBOCEF010000061.1:0-23090 GCF_050586345.1 Rhodovulum sp. DZ06 | reverse complement strand
GGGTGGGGGGGGAGATAATATCTCGTACCCTGAGCCACCCCCCCTTCCCCTCACCCCCCCCCCCCCCCCCCCCCCCCCCCCCCCCCCCCCCCCCCCCCCCCCCCCCCCCCGCCGCGGCCCGCGCGTGACGGCTCCGCCGGGACGGAGCCACGGGTCCCGGCCCGCCGCACGCGCCAGAGACGGCCGTCCGCCCCCCGGCGGGCGGCCGTCCGCGTTCCGGGGGGGGCTGACCTTTCGGACCGAGCCCGGCCCGGGCCCCGCATCAACGCCCCGCATCCACGGCCCACTCCCTCGGCCCGCACCCGCCGCCCGCGCCCCCGGCCCGCCGCCCCGCCCGGCGATGCGCGGCGGCGGCGGGCGCGCCTTGCGTCGCATCGCCCGGGGGCGCTAAGTGACGTGAACGCGCGCGCATCGCGCCGCGGGGGAAACCAGCGCCGGAGGACGGGGTGGCCGAGGGGCCGGACAAGCCGGACCAGTCGACGGAGGGCACGCCGAGGGGCGGGCCCGACGAAACGCGCGCGGCCGCCGGCGGGGAAGCCGATCCAGCCTCCGCCGATCCAGCCTCCCCCGATCCAGCCTCCGCCGCCGCCGGGGACGCCGCCGGGGGCGCGCCCCCCGCCGACGCCGAACCGGGCGCCGCGGCCCCGCAGGACGGCGCCGCCGCGCAGGCCGCGGATGAAGACGCCGCCGGGGACCCCGCCGCCGCGGATCCGGCCGACCCTGACCCCGCCGCCGGGGACCCCGAATCCGCCCCCGCCGCCGCGCCGGACGAGATCGACCGCGACGTCGCCGCCGCCGCCCGCCTGCTGCGCTCGGCCGAGCACCTGGCCGAGGACGCCGCCCATGCCGCCTCGGACGCCGCGCAGGCCGCATCCGCCGCCGCATCCGCCGCCGCGCACGACCCGCGCCGCGCGCCCCGGCGCCTCGTCGTCGCGCTGCGGACCCGCCTGCGCCGCGGCCGGATGGAGCTGCGCGATTCAATCCAGCGCGCCCGCGACACCCTGCGCCGCGAGGGGCCCTCGGCGCTGCAGTTCTGGCTGATGGCGCTCGTGCTCGGCATCGCCTCGGGATATGCCGCCGTGGGCTTCCGCCTCGCCATCGCCACGCTGCAGACCTGGATCTACGGGGCCGATGACCACCGGCTGCATTCCACCCTGGAAGGGCTGAACTGGATCACCGTCCTCTCGGTCCCGGTGCTCGGCGGCCTCGCCGTCGGGCTGATCCTTCACTGGTTCACCCGGGACGGAAAGGCCGAGTCCGTCGCCCACGTGATCGAGGCGGCGGCGCTGAAGGGCGGGCGGCTGGACCGCGGCCACGGGCGGGCCTCGGCGCTCGCCTCGCTCATCACCCTGTCCACCGGCGGCTCGACGGGGCGCGAGGGGCCGGTGGTGCACCTCGCGGCCCTGATCTCCTCCTGGATCAGCACGCGCATCGACGCGAGCCAGCTGCGCGGGCGCGACCTGCTGGGCTGCGCCGTGGCCGCGGCGGTGTCGGCGAGCTTCAACGCCCCCATCGCCGGGGCGCTGTTCGCGATGGAGGTGGTGCTGCGCCACTTCGCGCTGCACGCCTTCCCGCCGATCGTCATCGCCTCGATCGCGGGGGCGGTGGTGTCGCGCCTGCATCTCGGGGACGTGACGGAATTCAAGCTGCCCGACCCCGACCTCGCCTTCTACACCGAGCTTCCGGCCTTCCTGATCCTCGGCCTCGTCTGCGGGCTGGTGGCGGTGGCGATGATGCGGGCGGTGTTCTTCGCCGAGGCGGTGGGCGACCGGGTGCAGCGCTGGACGGGGATGCCTCGCTGGCTGCGCCCGGGCGTCTCGGGGCTGCTGCTGGGGCTGCTGGCGATCTGGTTCCCGCACATCATCGGCGTGGGGTACGAGACCACCTCGCGCGCCCTCACCTCGGACCTGGTGATGTGGGAGGCGGTGGTCTTCGCAATCGTCAAGGTGATCGCCGTCGCGCTGACCTTCGCGGGGCGGATGGGGGGCGGGATCTTCTCGCCCTCGCTGATGCTGGGCGCCTTCACCGGCCTCGCCTTCGGCTATGTCGCGACCGAGGTGTTCCCGGGCGACTGGGGGTCGCAATCGCTCTACGCCCTGGCCGGGACCGGGGCGCTGGCGGCGGCGGTGCTGGGGGCGCCCGTCTCCACCACCATGATCATCTTCGAGCTGACGGGCGACTGGCAGGCGGGGATCGCGGTGATGGCCTCGGTATCGATGGCGGTCGTGGTGGCGGCGCGGCTGGTCCACAAGTCCTTCTTCCTCACGCAGCTCGAGCACCGGGACGTGCACCTGGCCGAGGGGGCGCAGGGCTGGATCCCCGGCGCCATCTCGGTGCGCGACGTGATGCGGGTGCGCGGGGCGGATAACGGCGCCTCGGACAGCGCCTGCTGGCAGCTGGTGGAGCAGGGCGCCTACCTCTCGCGCCACGACACGCTGCAGCGGGCGCTGCCGATGTTCGACCGGATGAACGCCGCCTTCCTGCCGGTGGTCGATGAAGGCCCGGAGGGCGAGCAGGAGTTGATCGGCGCGGTGTTCCACACCGACGCGCTCAAGGCTTACAACCGCAAGCTGGTCGCCCTGCACCAGGAAGAGCATTCCTGAAGGCGGCCCCGGGGCCGGGCGGGGCGCGACGGGAAGGCGCATCCCGGGGGCGGGTTTTACATCTTCATACTGTCAATTGAACCTGCGCGGCCCCGCCGCCGCGTCCTCTCCCCAGTTCCCGGAGCTTTTCCATGCGCACCCGCTTTTCCGCCGCGGCCTGTCTTCTCGCCTGCGCCGTCCTCGCGGCCCCGGAGGCCGAGGCGGGGGCGTCCGGCGCGCCCTTCGGGCGGGCCGGGGCCTGGGCGGTCGCCGTCGCGCCGGGGAACGGGGCCTGCGAGGCGCGGGCCGAGACCGGGGGCCTCGTGCAGCGTTACACGCTGGGGGCCGCCTGGACGGCCGAGCTGACGCTCTCGGGCGATGCGGGGGCGGGCGGGACGGTCGAGACCCTGGCGGGCTGCGCGCTGCCGGGCGCGACCGCCGAGGCGGCGTCCCTGTCGGGCGCGCCCGCGCTGCGGGTGGCGTTGGGCGGGGCCGGCGCGCTGCGACTTGCGCTGCTGGACGGGGGCGTCGCCGTGATCGACGCCGGCGGCGCGCGCCGCGGCGCGCCGGCCCCTGACGGGCGCCTTCTGCTCGGCATGTTGATGGATTGCGGGGAGTTCATCGGCGGCTGAGCCCGTGGGGTTGAGCCTCCGCCATCCCGCGCTCCGAGTCGCCGGACGCACGCGTCTTGGTAAAAAATACGAGTGCAGTGTGAACCTGCAGTTGTATGCGGGTTCATCTTGCGTTTATGTCATGACACCGGTCCACGGCATGGCGATTCCCGCCGCCGGGGATGGCCTCCGGACCGTCGTCGGACGTTCCAATTGGGGGAGCGCGTGGGGCGCGCTGTCCACCGACGGGGAGGAGGCGCGGAGAGGCGGCGGGGGCGCCGCCTCTCCGGCACGGGCGTGCGCCCCGATCCACCACATGCGATGCCCGTAATATGAGCGCGCGCGGCCCGCGCGCCGCGCAACGTCGCCGACGCCGCGCGCGGGGGCCGGAACGCGAAGCGGCCCGCCGGGATGTCCCGGCGGGCCGCTTGCCCGTCGTCGCCCCGGTCGCCCGGGTCGGTGCGGGGCAGGGGCGCGTCAGAGACGCTCCACCGCCACCCGCTCGCCCTCGAAGAACACGTGGTCCTTCAGCGCCTCGGCGCCGGCCGCGGGGGCTTCGAGCGCCCAGGCGGCCAGCGGGATCGGGCCGCTCTTGGCGTTGATGTCATAGCCGCGCGCGGCGCCGACGCCGGGAATGTCCCGGATCTGCTCGGTGCGGTCGAGGAACAGCGAGGCGTCGGCCATGGGAAGCCAGTGCACCGGCGCCTCGGCCCCCGGGGCGGTCGCGGCCAGCGCCTCGGAGCTTTCGGCCAGCACCGCGCCGCCGGCGCGCACCGCGATCACGCCGCCCACGGGCGCGATGGTCAGGCTGTCGTCGTTCATGGTCAGGTCCTTCGGATGTTGGATGGCGCCGGGGCCGCGCCGCGTCCCTTCGGAAGCGGTCAGAGCGGCGCGCAGGCGTCGGTGAGCCAGGCGCGCACGTCCGCGCCGACAAGGGGGCCGATCTCGGCCAGGACCCGCGCGTGATAGGCGTCGAGCCAGGCGCGGGCGTCGGGCCCCAGGCGATCGGGCAGGATCAGCGCGCGATCGATCGGGGCCAGGGTCAGGGTTTCGAAGGCCAGCATCGCCCGCTCGCCGTCCCCGGGGATGGCGGGGGGCGTGACGGTCACGAGGTTCTCGATGCGGATCCCCCAGGCGCCGGCGCGGTAGCAGCCGGGCTCGTCCGAGAGGATCATGCCGGGGCGGATCGGCTCGGCCGAGCGGCGCGAGAGGGAGGCGGGGCCTTCGTGGACGCCGAGATAGGCGCCGACGCCGTGGCCGGTGCCGTGGTCGTAATCCAGCCCCTCGGCCCAGAGCGGCGCGCGGGCGAGGGCGTCGAGATGGCGTCCCTCCAGCCCCTCGGGCCAGCGGGCGGCGGCGAGCTCGATCATCCCGCGCAGCACGGCGGTATAGGCGATGGCGGCGCCCTCCGGCGCGGTCCCGCCGGTGAAGACGGTGCGAGTGATGTCGGTGGTCCCGTCGCGATACTGCCCGCCGCTGTCGATCAGCAGCAGGCTGTCCGGGGTCACCGCGCGGTCGCTCTCGCGCGTCACCCGGTAATGGACGATGGCGCCGTTCGGCCCGGCGCCGCAGATCGTCTCGAAGCTGATGTCGGCCAGGGCGCCGGTTTCGGCCCGGAAGCCCTCCAGCGCCTCCACCACCTCGATCTCGGTCAGGCGGGCGCCGGTGCGGACCCCCTCCAGCGCGCCGTCGAGCCAGTGCAGGAAGTTCGCCATCGCCGCGCCGTCGCGCCGGTGGGCGGCGCGGGAGCCGTCCAGCTCCTCGGGCGTCTTGCAGGCTTTCGGCAGGATGCACGGGTCGCGCCGCCAGACCACCTCGGCCCCGGTGGCGACGAGGCGGTCCGAGACCGCCGCGGGGGCGCTGTCCTTGTCCACCGCCACCCGGGCGCCGCGCAGCGCGTCGAGCGCGGCCTCGAAGGCCTCGGGCGGCTCGATCATGATCTCGTTCCCGAGATGCGCGCGCACCTCCGGGCCGAATTTCGCCGGGTCCGCGAACAGCGCCACGCGCCCGTCCCGGTGGAGGAGCGCGAAGGCATGGACCGCGGGCATCCGCGCCGCGTCGCCGCCGCGGATGTTGAGCAGCCAGGCGATGCTGTCGGGCAGGGTGATGGCGGCGGCATGAAGCTTCGCGGCCGCGAGGTCTTCGCCCAGCGCCCGGCGCTTGTCGGCGGAGGTCCGCCCCGCCAGCGCCACGTCATGGGGCGTCGCCGGGACGGCGGGCGGCGCCGGCTGATCCTCCCAGATCGCGTCCACGAGGTTGGCATGGGGAACCAGCACGGCGCCCGCCGCCTCGGCCGCGCGGGTCAGCCGGTCGATCTCGGCCCGCGGGTGCAGCCACGGATCATAGGCCCAGCGCTCGCCCGCCTGCGCATGGGATTCCAGCCACTTCTCGGGCGGGGTCTCGGCCGAGAACACCACGGTGAAGGCCTCGGCGGCGGTCTGCTGCGCGGCCTGGAGCGTGTAGCGCCCGTCGACGAACAGCGCCGCCTCGCGCGCCCCGGCGATGCAGAAGCCCGCCGAGCCGGTGAAGCCCGTCAGCCAGGCCAGCCGCTCGTCCCGCGGGGCGACGTTCTCGCCCATGTGGGCGTCGGCGCGCGGGACCATGAAGCCCGCCAGCCCCGCTTCGTCCAGCGTCGCGCGCAGGGCGGCGAGGCGCGCCGGACCGGCGGCGCCGTCGGCGCGGGCGTCGAAGCTTTGCAGCATGGGGCGGGTCATGGCGGCATCCGGTCGTGAGGGGGCGAAGGGCCCGGGGGCCCGGGGCGTGGGGGGCGCGGCAGGCGCGGTCGGCCGCCTCCGCAGGGCGGAACGGCGGATCGCGCGCAGGCTAGGCCGGAGCGGCGCCCGAGGGGAAGCGCGAAATCGCCGCGCCTTCGCCGCAATTCACTTCGTGGAAAGAAGTTCTCCGCGGCGCATGGCGAATTCCAGCGGCTCGTAGCCCGAAAGCAGGATGGCGTCCCGCCCCTCGGGATCGGTCAGCCAGGCGCGTTCGGCGAAGCGCCCGCGGCGCAGCCCCTCGGGGCGGTGGGTTCCGGTGAGCAGCAGCGGCGGGCGGCCCGTGCGTTCGATCAGCAGCTCGGCCCGGCCGTCGGGGCCGAGATCGGCGGTGATGGTCATGTGCGGATCGCCGACCACCTGCAGGCGGCGGGCGCCCGAGGGGGTGACGGTTTCATGCGCGGCGACCAGCAGGTCGAGGCCCAGCTCGGGCGACTTGATCCAGGTGGAGACGCCGGGCGCATAGGCGAAATCGGCCGGCGGGGCGGTGAGCGCGCGGTCGGCGGCGACGATTCGGCAGCCGCATTCCGCGGGCGCTTCGGCCCGCGAGAGGTCCGCGAAGCAGCCCCGCAGCGCCGCCGCGGCGGCCTCTGCGACGTCCTGCCCGCCCGCCGCGGCGACCCGGGAGGGGCAGATTTCGGGCGGATCGCCGAGCGCGAAGGCCCGCGGAACAGGGGTCACGAGGAAGGCCCGCCCCTCGGGCGCGCCCCACAGAAGCGGGATTTCCCGGGGTCCCAGGCCGCGCCCGCGCAGGGGGCGGGCGGCCAGGTCCTGTGCAATTTTAGATGTTTTTTCAATATCTTGGGGCGTTTGCGCATGGGGTGAAGAAATTCCAGGCGGCAAGACGTTGAAGCGGCGTTGAATTGCGGCGCCTTCATCTTTTGTTATCTGTGTGCATGCCATCAGGGGGCCTGCGAGCATGGTGAGAAGCCACGCCGCAGTGCGAAATCGTCGACGGCACTGTTCGTCGGGGCGCACTTCTGTCATTATCCTCTCCTCAGGGGAAACATCGCGTGGTTGCCCCCGGCATGGCTTGCATCGACATGTGGGAAGGTCGTATGCCTGAATGCTGGATGAAGGTACCCGTAAGCAAGGTCGTTCGGGGGGCGTATTGACTGGAGAAGTCGTCAAGGTCTCTCGCCTGGTGTCAGGCAGAGTCAAGTGGTACGACGCAGACAAGGGCTATGGTTTCGTGACGACCGCCGACGGCGGTCCTGACGTCATGATCCACGCCCAGTGCGTGCGCGCCGCCGGGCTCGCCAAACTCGACGAGGGAAGCTCGGTCTCGATGGTCGCGATCCGCACGGAACGCGGCTTCCAGGCGACGGAGCTGGTGAGCATCGATCAGGCCGAGGAAGAGTCGCAAGAGCGCTCGGACCGGCCGACCGAGATCGCCGCGAAGAATGAGCCGGAGGGGGATTTCCTCCCCGCCCGGGTCAAGTGGTTCAACAAGCAGAAGGGCTTCGGCTTCGTGAACGTGTTCCGCAGGCCGGACGACATCTTCGTGCACATGGAAACGCTGCGCCGGTTCGGCATAGCCGACCTGCAGCCGGGCGAGGCGATCTGCGTGCGCCTGGTGAAAGGCCCGCGCGGCGCCATGGCCGGAGAGATCTGCCGCTGGGAAGACCTGGCCGAACAGCAGTGAAGCCGGTGTTCGAGATGTTGACTGCGGCGAAGGGCGCCGCGCGCAGGCCTGCGCGCGGCGCCCTCGTCTTGTCCGCGGCGCTCTGCGCGCTCGCCGTCGCCGCCGGGGCGCCGTCCCCGGCCGCCGCCGATGTCGCGGGGCAGGGGCCCGGCGCAGCCGTCGCCGCCCGCCCGGCCTGCGCGCCGGACGTGGTGGACCTGCGCGGCCCCGGCGGCGCGACGCGATTCGCGGTGGAGATCGCCGACACCCCCGAATCCCGGGCCCGCGGGCTGATGCACCGCGAAACCATGGCCCGCGACGCCGGGATGCTGTTCGTGTTCGACCCGCCCCGGCCCGTCGCCTTCTGGATGCGCAACACCATCCTCGCGCTCGACCTGGTGTTCGTGGACGACAGCGGGACGGTGGTGAAGATCCACGAGAACGCGGTCCCGTTCTCCGAGCGCCTGATGCCCTCGGGCGAACCCGTGCGCGCGGTGCTGGAGATCAACGCCGGGCTTTCGGCCGCGCTCGGCCTCGGGCCGGGGACCGAGCTGCGCCACCCCGCCTTCGGGCCGGACGCCGCCTGGCCCTGCGCCGGGCAGGCGCCCGGCTGAGCCCCCGCGGCGCGGGCGGCGCTTGGCAAGCGCCGCGCGGCCCCGTATCAGGGGCGCGGACGGGGCGTAGCGCAGCCTGGTAGCGCGTCGGCTTTGGGTGCCGAAGGCCGCGAGTTCGAATCTCGCCGCCCCGACCAGCTTCCCGACATCATCGGCGGTCCGACAGGCGGCCCCGTCGGCGCCGCCGCGCACGGGGCCATTGACGCCGCGCGGCGCAGGCCCTACCCCTGCGCGCCATGGAACACGTCACCGCCCCCGCGACCTGCTGGTGGCCGGCCCCCTGACACGGCGGCCGGACGTAGACCCATGCATCCAGAGGCCGCCGCCCGGGCGGCCTCTTGCGTTTCACATCCCTGCAATCCGGTCCCCCCGCGCGCGGCGCCTCCTCCCTGAACCCGAGGACACGCCCAATGACCCGACCCGTCATCCTGACCGGGGACCGCACCACCGGCCCGCTGCATGTCGGCCACTACGCCGGATCGCTCGCCAACCGGCTGAAAATGCAGGACGATCACGAACAGTTCCTGCTGCTCGCCGACGCGCAGGCGCTGACCGACAACGCCCAGGACCCGGCCCGCACGGCCCGCAACGTGCTGGAGGTGGCGATGGATTACCTCGCCGTCGGGATCGATCCGGCGCGCAGCACGATCTGCCTGCAATCGCACCTGCCGGCGCTGGCCGAGCTGTCGATGCTCTATCTCAACTTCGTCACCGTCGCGCGGCTGGAGCGGAACCCGACCATCAAGGACGAGATCCGCGCCCGCGGCTTCGGGCGCGACATCCCGGCGGGCTTCCTGTGCTACCCGGCCGCGCAGGCCGCCGACATCACCGGCTTTCGCGCCACCGTGGTCCCCGTCGGCGCCGACCAGGCCCCGCTGATCGAGCAGACCAATGAAATCGCCCGCCGCATCAACGCCGTCGCGGGCGCCGAGGTGCTGCCCGAGGCGCGCGCCGTGATCCCCGAAGCCGGGCGCCTGCCCAGCGTCGACGGCACGGCGAAGATGTCGAAATCGGGCGGCGGGGCGCTGCGCCTCTCGGCCGCGCCGGACGAAATCCGCGCCGCGGTGCGGGCCATGTTCACCGATCCGGGCCACCTGCGGATCGAGGATCCGGGGCGGGTCGAGGGGAACGTGGTCTTCGCCTGGCTCGACGCCTTCGATCCCGACAAGGCGGAGGTCGAGGCGTTGAAGGCGCGCTACCGCGCGGGCGGGCTCGGCGACGGGGCGATCAAGAAGCGGCTCGAGGAGATCCTGCAGGCGCTCCTCGCCCCGATCCGCGAGGAACGCGCCCGGCTGGCGCGCGACCCGGGCCACGTGACCCGGGTGATCCGCGAGGGCACCGAGCGGGCGCGCGCGCGGACCGAGGCGACCAAGGACGCGGTGACCGCGGCGCTGGGGCTGTTCCGGCTGTGAGCAGGGCGGCGCGGGGGGTCACGCCTCCGCGTCGTCGTCCTCGTCCTCGGGCAGGTCGTCCGCCTCGACCTCCAGCGCGCCGTCGGGCAGCGCCACCAGCGTCGCGCCGCGCGGGCCGCTGGACTGGCCGCGCGCATCGGCGTCGACCACGCCGCGCTCCCGGTACGGGGTGCGCCCATACTGGCTGCGATAGCACTTGGAGAAATGCGACGGGCTGGTGAAGCCGCAGGCCAGCGCCACGGAAATGACGCTCATGTCGGTCTGCAGCAGCAGGCGGCGGGCCTTCTCCAGCCGCAGCTCGAGGTAATAGCGCTTGGGCGAGCGGTCGAGATAGCGGCGGAACAGGCGCTCCAGCTGCCGGGTGGACATGCCGACGGCCTGCGCCAGCGCGGCGGCCGAAAGCGGGTCCTCGATATGCTCGTGCATCAGCGCGATGACGCGGCTCAGCTTGGGGTGGCGCACGCCGATCCGCGCCGGGGTCGACAGGCGCTGGTTCTCGGTGTCGGTGCGCGGGGCGGTGTAGACCATCTGGTCCGAGACCTCGGAGCCGAGCTCGGGCCCGTGCTGGAGCGAGATCAGGCGCAGCATCAGGTCGGTGGCCGCAAGGCCGCCCGCCGCCGTCATCCGCTCGCCGTCGATCACGAAGATGCGGCTGGACAGCTCGACCTCGTCGAAGGCCTCGGCGAAGCCCTCGCGGTTCTCCCAGTGGATGGTGGCCTTGCGCCCGTCGAGCAGCCCCGAGGCGGCCAGCGCCTGGGCGCCGGTGTCGACGGCGCAGAGCGACACGCCGCGCCGCGCCTCGCGCCGCAGCCAGTTCATCAGCGGCCGGGTGACGGCGCGGCCCACGTCGGTGCCGCCGCAGACCACGATCATCGCCCCCGAGGGGCAGTCGGGCAGGGCGCCGTCGACCTTGATCTCCACCCCGCAGGAGGCGGTGACCGGCGCGCCGCTTTCCGACACCACCGACAGGTCGTACAGCGACCGTTCGGCCGTGCGGTTCGCAAGGCGCAAGGGTTCGATGGACGCGGCGAACGCGAGGAGCGTGAACCTGTCGAGCAGCACGAACACGACGGGCTTGGTATCCTGCGATGCGCCGCTCTGCATCTTGGCCTTCTCCATCCGGGTGGGTGACTGAGGGGAAAAGCAGTGCGGCCCGGGGGCGCCGGGGTCAAGCGGATTTCGCGCTGCAACGGGGCCGCCGCGCTGGCCAGAGGGCGTTGGGGACGTTATACGGGCGGCGCCGCAATCTCGCGACCAATGGAGACCGCATCATGACCCATGCCTGGACCGCCGACAGCTGGCGTTCGCATGAAGGGCTTCAGATGCCGGAGTATACCGACCCGGCGAAGCTGAAATCCGTGACGGAGAAGCTCGCCTCGTATCCCCCGCTGGTCTTTGCCGGCGAGGCCCGGCAGCTGACCTCGGCGCTCGGCGAAGTGGCCGAGGGCCGCGGGTTCCTGCTGCAGGGCGGCGATTGCGCCGAAAGCTTCGCCGAATTCAGCGCCGACAACATCCGCGACACCTTCCGGGTGCTGCTGCAGATGGCGATCGTGCTGACCTTCGGCGCCAAGGTGCCGGTGGTGAAGGTGGGCCGCATGGCCGGCCAGTTCGCCAAGCCGCGCTCGGCCCCCACGGAAACCGTGGGCGGGCAGGAGCTGCCCTCCTACCGCGGCGACATCGTCAACGGGTTCGACTTCACCCCCGAGGCGCGGATCCCCGACCCGGACCGGATGCTGCAGGCCTACACCCAGGCCGCGGCCTCGCTGAACCTGCTGCGCGCCTTCAGCCAGGGCGGCTACGCGGACATCACCCGCGTGCATTCGTGGAACCTCGCCTTCGCGCAGGGCACCCCGGGGTCGGAGCAGTACGCGGAGCTCGCGCAGCGCATCTCCTCGGCGCTCGACTTCATGACCGCGGCGGGGATCAACCCGTCCAACGCCGAGCGGATGAAGCGCGTCGACTTCTACACCTCGCACGAGGCGCTGCTGCTGGAATACGAGCAGGCGCTGACCCGCACCGACTCCATCACCGGCAAGCCGGTCGCGGGCTCGGGGCACATGCTGTGGATCGGCGACCGCACCCGGCAGCTCGACGGCGCGCATATCGAGTTCTGCCGCGGCGTGATCAACCCGATCGGCCTGAAGGCGGGCCCGTCGATGGAGGCCGACGACCTGCTGCGCATCATCGACCGGCTCAACCCCGACAACACCGCCGGGCGCCTGACCCTGATCGGCCGCTTCGGCGCCGGCAAGGTCGGCGACAAGCTGCCCGAGCTGATCCGCGCGGTGCAGTCCGAGGGCCGCAAGGTCGTCTGGTCCTGCGACCCGATGCACGGCAACACCATCAAGTCGGCCTCGGGCTACAAGACCCGGCCCTTCGAGCGCGTGCGCCAGGAGGTGAAGGAGTTCTTCGCCATCTGCCGCGCCGAGGGCGCCTATCCGGGCGGCGTGCATTTCGAGATGACCGGCAAGGACGTGACCGAGTGCACGGGCGGCCTGCGCGACGTGACGGACGAGAACCTCGCCGACCGCTACCACACCGCCTGCGATCCGCGCCTCAACGCCGCCCAGGCGCTGGAGCTGGCCTTCCTGCTGGCCGCCGAGCTCGAGGAACAGCACCGCGCCGACGCGGCCGCCGCCGTCGCGGGCTGATCCCCGCAGGCGCCGGAAAGACCCCGGGGGCCGCGTCCGCGCGGCCCCCTTTCCATGTCCGCCGCCCCGCCGCGGCCCCCGATCACCGACCCGAGGCCCCCCATGACCCATGTCGCCGTCGTCACCCATGAAGCGGGCGTGTCCGACGCCCTCGCGCAGCTGCTGGCCGAGGCGACCGGCGCCGCGCCGCGCCGGCTCGATGACCGGGCGGTGGAGGCCGCGGCGGACGAGGGCGCCTTCGCCCGCGCCCGCGCCGTGCTGAAGGGGCAGGCGGACGTGAACCGAATCGCGCTGGCGAATCGGCGCAAGAAGCTGCTGATCGCGGACATGGACAGCACCATGATCCCGGTCGAATGCATCGACGAGATCGCCGATTTCGCCGGGGTGGGCGAGCAGGTCGCCGCGATCACCGAGGCGGCGATGCGCGGCGAGCTCGATTTCGAGGGCGCGCTGCGCGAGCGGGTCGGCCTTTTGAAGGGCCTGCCGGTGGAGACGCTGGAGCAGGTCTATGCCGAGCGGGTGCGCCTGAACCCCGGCGCGGCGGCGCTGGTGAAGACGATGAACGCGCTCGGCGCCATGACCGCGCTGGTCTCGGGCGGCTTCACCTTCTTCACCGCCCGCGTCGCGGAGGAGGCCGGGTTCCAGGTCAATCAGGCCAACACGCTGCTGGAAGCTGACGGCAAGCTGACCGGCGCGCCGGGGGTCCCGATCCTCGGGCGCGCGGCCAAGCTCGAGGCGCTGGACCGGCTCTGCGCCGAGGGCGGCTACGGGCGCGCGGACGTGATCGCGGTGGGCGACGGCGCCAACGACCTGTCGATGGTCGAGGCGGCGGGTCTGGGCGTGGCGTATCGCGCCAAACCGGCGCTGGAGGCGGGCGCGGATGCGTGCCTGCGGATGTCGGACCTGAGCGCGCTGCTGCACCTGCAGGGCATCGGCGACGCCGAGATCGTGCGGGGCTGAGGCGCCCGCCGCGCCCCCGCCGCGCCCCCGGCGCGCAAAAAAGGGGGCGCCGCGAACCCCAGCGCGACGCCCCCGCGGGCGGGACGGCAATGTCCCGGCCCGTGCGCCCGCCGGGAACGCTTGAACGGCGCGTCCGGGGCGGGCCGAAGGGGCGCGCTGCAATCCGGCGCCCCGTGGCAGGGTGGGGGCGCCGCGCCCCCAGACGCGCCGCCCCCGATGGCGCTCCCTTCAAAATCCGGGAGCCCCGTTGCGGCGGGAAGACCTCGGCCCTCCCCCCTGTGTGCGCGGCCTCTGGAAATACGGGCCGCTGGGTGTGGGGCGACGCGACAGGAAAACGTCGCCCTTCGGCCGTCCGCCCGGAAATGCGGGCGATCCGGCCTGCAGCGGCGGGGCGGGGTCCCGATGCGGCCCCCGCGCCCGACGCCGGTCTCAGCGGAAGACGCCGACCTGGTCCCCGCGATGGAACAGCCGCGCGTCGTCGCGCCCGTCGAAGCCCTGGAGGGCGGCGGAGGGGGCGAGCAGCAGCGCGCCGGCGCCCATGGCGATCGCGGCCCCGAGGGCGGCGCAGCCGGTGCAGATGCGGCCCAGGCTCGGGGACTGTCTTCTCTCGGTAATCTCGAACATCTCAATGCGCTCCTTGTCCCCGGGCACGCCTTCCCCGGGCGCGCAGGACGGGGGGCCGCCGCTGCACGCGCGGAACGCGCGAGGGGTCTGTCTGGTTCGGCGAAGGGGCTAGGCCGGGAAACCTTCCGGCAGGCCCTTCGCGGGCTTGGACGCGGGACGCAGGCCCGGAACGGGGGCCCTCTCGGGGCCGGGGCGGGGCGTTGCGGCCCCCGCCTCGGCATACGCTTCGATGACCGCGCGCGGGGCGCGGCGCGGGGCGGGGCGGGGCCGGCGGCGACCGACGGGGCGGGCCCCGGCGGCGCCGGTCAGCGCCCGCAGCGCGTCGGCCTCGCGGGCCGCCTCGGCCCGGGCGCGCCGGGCCTCGTCGCGCCAGCCTTCCCAGGCGGCGAAGGCGGCGGCGCGCTCGGCCTCGAGCCGCGCGATGTGCATGGCGAAATCATGCACCTCGGGGGTCGCCCTCACCGCCAGGGCGGCGGCGGCGCGGCGCTCGATCTCGGCGATGCGGCGGGCCAGCCGGGCCTCGGCGCGGCGCTCGCGCTCCTGCATCGCGGCGGCGGCGGCGGCGGAGCGCTTGGCGGCGGCGAGCCGGTCGGCCGCCTGCGTCGCCTCGGGCGTCGCCCGCCCTGCGGAATTCCCTCTGATCATCTGCGCCAGTTTCTTGAACATGGCCGCCACCCCGTCTATGAACATCGTTCAAGAAGTTTGTGCCAGATCACTGAACGCCGTTCAAGCACTTTTTTGAACTGCGTTCACGGAAAGTTAGGACATCGATTGCCGACCACCCGTGAAGAGAAGCGCGCCGCCCTGCAGGAGCGCCTCATCGACGCCGCCGAGGCGCAGATCGCCGAGAAGGGGCTGAGGGGCCTGAAGGCGCGCGAAGTGACGGCCGAGGCGGGCTGCGCCGTGGGCGCGCTCTACAACGCGTTCGACGATCTCGACATGCTGATCGTCCACGTGAACTCGCGCACGCTCCTGCGCATGGGCGCGGCGCTGAAGGCCGCCGCCCCGGGGCGCGAGGCCACGGCGGCCGAGAAATTCCGCGCCCTCGCCGTGTCTTACGTCGCCTTCGCCTCGGAGAACCGGCGGCTGTGGACGGCGCTGTTCGAGCACCGCCTGCCGGACGAGGACACCGAGTGGCCCGAATGGCACCTGCGCAACCACGCGGTGTTGATCGAGCTGATCGTGGAGCCGCTGGCCCGGGTGCGCCCGGACCTGCCGCCGCAGGCGCTGGTGCTGCGGGCGCGGACCCTGTTCGCCGCGGTCCACGGCGTCGTCCACCTGGCGCTGGGCAAGAGCGTCGTGGGCGTCCCGCGCGAGCTGCTGGAGGCCGAGGTGGTTGGGCTGGTGGACGCGGTGGTGCGCGGCTCGGAGCTGGCCGAGGAGGTCTGAGCGGGCCGCCCGGGGGGGGGCCTTGCGCGCCTCGGGGCCGCGAATGTTACCATCCTGTCACCCGGGCTTGATTGGACCGGACCGCGCCCCCCGCGCATGTATCGGGGTGCAGGGAAGCGAAACGTCCGCGACAAGAGAAGAGGCCGACATGCATTACATCCGCCGCCCCTCCTGGCATCTGTCCGAAAGCGCCGCGACGCCCGAGAGCGTTTTCATGAACCGCCGCGCCTTCCTGGCGGGCGCCGTCGGGGCGGCCGCGCTGGCCGCCGCGCCGGGGGCCGCCGAGGCCCGCCCGGCCGAGATCCCCTGGACCCCCGAGGCGCCGCGAAACCCCGCCTATGCCGATGCCGGCCGCCCGGTGACGCGCGAACGGGTCAACGCCGCCTACAACAATTTCTACGAGTTCGGGTCGCACAAGAAGATCGCCTCGGCCGCGCAGGCGCTCAAATCCGATCCCTGGACGGTGGAGATCGACGGGCTCTGCGCCCACCCCCAGCGCATCGGCTTCGAGGACCTGGTCAAGAAGATGCCGGTGGAGGAGCGCGTCTACCGCCACCGCTGCGTCGAGGCCTGGTCGATGGTGGTCCCCTGGATCGGCTTCCCCCTGGCCGAGCTGGTGAAGCTGGCCGAGCCGACCTCCGACGCGAAATTCGTGCGCTTCGAGACCGCCGCCGACCGCGACGCCATGCCGGGCCTGCGCCAGCGCTGGTATCCCTGGCCGTATACCGAGGGCGTGACGATCGAGGAGGCGATGAACCCGCTGCCGTTCATGGTCACCGGCGCCTATGGCAAGACCCTCCACAAGCAGTTCGGCGCGCCGATGCGCCTGCACCTGCCGTGGAAATTCGGCTTCAAGTCCCTGAAATCCATCACCCGCATCAGCTTCACCGCCGACCGCCCCGTGGGGTTCTGGGAGGAGCTTCAGGCCTCGGAATACGGGTTCTGGGCCAATGTGAACCCCGAGGTGCCGCATCCGCGCTGGTCGCAGGCGCGCGAGCGGGTGCTCGGGACGGATGAGAAGATCCCCACCCAGCTGTTCAACGGCTATGGCGAGGAGGTCGCGCATCTCTACAAGGGCAAGGAAGACCTCGGCCGCGCGCTCTGGATGTGAAGGGGGCCGGTCGTCCCGGGACGTGCAAGGGCCCCGCGGTGCGCGCCGCGGGGCCCTTCTGCATCTCGCCCGCCCTCCCTTGCACCTGGGCGCCGCAGCCGCGCCGGGCGGCGGCGCAAAAAAAAAGCCGAGCACGAAGCTCGGCCAAGTCCAACAGGGAGGTGCAAGCGTGGCCGAGTGGCAACAGGTGTTGCCGTGCCGCGCTTACGAGGCTCGATATAAGGATGCACCCTGAAACGGGCAAGTGATTCCAATGTCGCATGTCGCAACCCGGCCATGACGATTGTGCATGGCGTCGTATTCACGCTTTATTGGGGCGGGTTTGCGGTGCGGGCGGCCGGGACCGGGCCGCCCGCGTCTTCAGCCGGCCAGCAGCCCGTCGGCCTCGAGCTCCGCCATCACGAAATCGCGGAACGCGGCGACGCGGCGGGACCGGCGCAGTTCGGTCGGATAGACGAACCAGGCCGCCGTCGGCTCGGACGCCAGCTCCGGCAGCACGTTCACCAGGTCGTCCGACCCGCGGGTCAGGTAATCGGGCAGGGCGCAGACGCCGAGGCCCGCGCGCGCCGCCTCGAACAGGCCGAAATAGGTGTTCACCGTCATCTTGCCGCCCTTGTGGGCCTGGTAGAAGGGCTTGAACCATTCCTGCCCGGCCGAGACCTGGGCGGCGTCGGGGCTGAAGCCGATGATCCGGTGCTCGGCCAGGTCCTCCGCGCTCTGCGGGGTTCCCATCCGGTCGAGATAGGCATGCGAGGCGTAGAAGCGGAACTTGAGCGAGAACAGCCGGCGGCGGATCAGGTCGGCCTGGTTCGGCTCCTTCAGCCGGATCGCGACGTCGGCCTGGCGCATCGGCAGGTCGAGCACTTCTTCGGTCAGCAGAAGGTGGAAATCGAGCTGCGGGTAGTCGGCGAACATCTTGTCGAGGCGGGGGCTGAGCCACATGGCGCCGAAGCCCATGGTGGTGGTCACCCGAAGCTCGCCGTCGACGTCGTCGCGCACATCCTTTATGCGGGCCGAGGCGCTGTCGAGCTGCTTCATCATCTCGCGCGTCGCCTCGAACAGGATCTCGCCCTGTTCGGTCAGCAGAAGGCCGCGCGCGTGGCGGTGGAACAGGGGCGCGCCGACCCCTTCCTCCAGCCCGCGGATCTGGCGGCTGACGGCGGATTGGCTCAGGTGAAGGGTTTCGCCCGCGTGGGTGAGGCTCCCCGCGTCGGCGACGGCGTGAAAAACGCGGAGCTTGTCCCAATCCATGGGCATCAGGGGCGTCTCCTGCACTAGGATGCGCCAGCGCGGGCGCGTGTGGTGATATTCGCAGCTGCAACATAAATGGTGGAGGGTGCAAGCGTGGTAAAGACTGAGAGTGTCGGCGAGGTGAATGCCGGGCGCGATCTGCGGCGAGGCGTCGCCCTTCTGCGACAGGCGGGGTCGGGTTTCGGAGGCCGCGGCGGCGCGTCCGGGACCGGTCGGGGCCTGCGCGGCGCGGTGCTGGCGCTGGTCTGCTGCGCGCTGGCGCTGGTCATCGGCGGGGCGGCGCGGGCCGAGGACCTGTCGGGCGGGTATTTCGGCCTCGGCGACGCGCGCGGCATGCGGATCGAGGTCGAGCAGGGCGACCCGGCCGGGGACCCGGCGGGGCTGTTCATCGATTCGAACGGCGCCGAGGCGCGGTTCGGCGGGGCCTGGGTCGGCGGCGGCATCGAGGCGGTGCTGGCCTTCCCGGACAGCCAGGTGTTCCTGCGCCTCGACGCAGCGCCCTCGGGGCTGGTCGCCATCGCGCTGCCGCTGGACGAGGACGGGCAGCCGATCGAGCGCGCCTCGCGCGAGATGACCTTCCTGCGCGACGGGCTGGCCCCGCCGGCGCAGCCCGAGCTGTACCAGCCCGAGCCGGACCGCGCCGACCGGGTGGTGGACCCGGACGTGTTCCTGGCGAGCTATTCCTTCTGGTCGCCCGAGGGGGTGAGCCGCGGCTTCTCGGCCATCGGCGCGCGGTACCGCACGATGATGCGGCTTTACCCGATGGTGCATGCGGACGTGCTGTGGAAGCTGTGCGGCGCCGACGGGCGGCTGGCCTCGGAGCAGCGCGGCGAGGCGCTGCGCGGGCAGGGCGTGGAATGCGCCGAGCTTCTGGGCCTGGTCGAGGACCTGCAGCGCTCGGGCCGGTTCGGCGAGTGGAAGGCGGCGGCCGAGGCGGAGGGGGCGGATTTCCTCGCCGCCGTGCAATGCGCGCGCGGTTATATCGTGAAGCGGGAGGTCTGCGGCCCGGCGGCGCAGAAGACCGCCGCGGCGGCGGTGTCGCTGCGCACGGTGGCCACGGCGATCCAGCCGTTCCGGTAAGGGCCCGCTCGGGGCGCGTCCGCCCGCTCGGAGGGGGCGCGCGCCCCCGCCTCGCGGGCGGAGGCGGCTGCGCCGCCGGGCGCGTCGCTCGGGCCGGGGCGGGGCTTCGCCGGGGCCGGGTCGGGGCGTCAGGCCGCCGTCACCTCGGCCAGCGCGTCCATCACCAGGTCGGGCCGGGCGTGGTGGAGCATGTGGCCGATCCCGTCCACGATCCGCGCCTCGCCCCGGGGCAGCAGGGCGGCCATGCCCGTCGCGTGGATCGAGGGCCAGGTGATCTCGTCCTCGGCCCCGTGCAGCGCCCGGACGGGCACGTCCAGCGCCGCGTAGCCCTGCGCCTGCTCGGCCAGGGCGCCGTGGAGGCGGTCGATGTCCTGGGAATTGGCGCGGAAGCTGGCCGGTCGCAGGATCAGCGGGCCGCCGACATGGGCGATATAGCCCTCGGGGGCGGCCTGGGGTTTGAAGATCCGCTCGGCCACCTCCTCGCCGCCGTCGAGGCCGATCATGGCGCGGGCCAGCGCGCCCTTGAGGGCCGTGGCGGGGGCGGATTCGAGGATCGGGTCCAGCAGCCCCTCGGACTTGTCCCAGGGCATGGTGGCGCCGCCGATGGTGACCACGCCGCGGGTCGCTTCGGGCGCCTGCAGCGCCCAGGCCATGGCGACCGAGGCGCCCCAGGAATGGCCGATGACCACGGCGTTCTCCGCCAGCCCCAGCTTCGCGGCGGCGGCGCGCAGGATGCGGGCCTGGGTGGCGGGGCGCCAGGGCTCGGCCTCCGGCGCCGGGCGGTCGGAATAGCCGAGGCCGGGCCGGTCGAAGGCCACCGCGCGGAACCCCGCCGCGGCCACGCGGTCCAGAAGGTCGAAGCTGAAGTCCCGCAGGTTGCCGGTGGCGCCGTGGAGCAGCACCGCCGGGGGCGCGCCCTCGGGGCCGCGCAGGAGGTGATGGATGCGCAGGCCCTCGGCCTCGGTGAAATCGCCCTCAGGCGGCCAGCGGGCCTCGGCCCGGCGGGCGTAATCGGCGGGCGCGCAGGCGGCGAGCGCGGCGGCGCCGGCGGTGGACATCAGCGTGCGGCGCGAGAGGGATGCGTTCTCGGTCATGCCGCAGAAAATAGACCTGCCCTCACCTATTCCCAGCCCCGAAAAAAGGGGGGCTCCAGGGGGTTCTCCCCCTGGTCGGGGGGCTCGGGGGGGGGAAGCCCCCCGCAACGGCGCATCAGTCCTTCGTCTTCCACTCCGACAGCGCCGCCCCCACCAGCGACCTGGCCCGCGGCTTCTCGACCGCGTGGAAGGGCAGCGGCCGGCAGACCTCGATCGCCGCGGCGCCGACGCGGGCGGTGAGGGCGCCGTTGACCACCCCCTCGCCGAAGCGGCGGGAGATCTTGGCCAGCGCCCCGCCCCCCAGCGCCGGGCCGATCAGGTCGTCCCCGACCGCCACCGCGCCGGTGGCGGCGAGGTGCTGGGCGACCGAGCGGAACAGCCGCCAGGACCCGACGGTCCCCGAGCGCCCGCCATAAATCTCGGCGATGCGGCGGATCATGCGCAGGTTCAGCCACAGGGCCGCGGCCACGTCCGCCGCCGGGACCGGCACGAAGGCGGTGGCGGCGGCGACGCGGCGGGCGCTCTCGATCGCCTCGGCCCGCGCGGCGGCGTCGAGGGGCGCGAGGCAGGTGCGCTCGGCCTCGGAGATCAGCGCCTCGGCATCCAGAAGCTCCGGCTCCCGCTCGGCCAGCCGCTCCAGCGGCCAGGCCATCTCGGGGCGCCCGGCCCAGAGCTTGCGCAGCGCGGACAGGGCGGCCAGCGCGCCGGGGCGGTCCTGCGCGGCCAGCGCGCGGGCGGCCAGCGCGCGGCTCTCGCCCGAGCGGCGCAGGCGGGAGAGGCCGGCGAGTTCGGCGGCGGCCAGCCCGAGGGCGCCGAGCAGCGCCCCCGCCACCAGCGCCGCGGCGATCCAGCCGAGCACGGGCGCGCGGGCGAGCATCCCGGTCACGAAATCCCACAGCATCACCGAGACGGCGAGGGACAGCGCGCCGCCCAGCGCCCAGCGCAGCAGCGGCCCGGCCCAGGAGCGGACCGGGGCGGGGGCGCCCGAGGCCGCGGCGGCGGCCACCGCGCGGCGCATGGCGGCGCCGTCCGCGCGGTCCTCGGGCGCGTCGGGGGGCGGCGGGGCGTCCTGCGGCGAGGACGGCGTCTCGGGCGCCATGGCGGCGAGGTCGTCTTCGAGCAGGATCGGCCCGCTGCGGGCGGCATGGGCAGGTCTGGCGGGCTTCGCGGCGCCGGTCTCGGCGTCCTGGCGAATGGGGCCGGAGGTCATGGCAATCTCCTTGCGCGTCAAATCAGGGCGGCGGCGGGGCCGCGCGGCGGTCCGGCGGGCCGGTCCAGAAGGCCAGTCCCGCAGGCCGGTCCCGCAGGCCAGTCCCGCAGGCCGGTCCGGAAGATCAGTCCAGCGCGTCGCCGAACAGGAACTGCGCCGCGCGGTCGAGGCGGATATGGGGCGGTCCCTCGCCCTTGCGCGCCTCCAGCACCGGCGGCGCGAAGGGCGGCGCGCGGTAGCCGCCGTCGGGCCATTCCGCCGCCTGCGCGCGGGCGAGGCGCAGGGCGTCCTCGGGGTCCCGCGGCAGGTCCCCGGGATGCACCGCCGCCACCCGCCCGTCGGGCAGCAGGCGGCCCTTCACCAGGCCCACCTCGCGCCCCTCGTGCGTCGTCGTGGTCTCGACCGTCGCGCGCAGGGACGCGATGGCCAGCGTCTCGACCTTCGCGCCGCGGAACGAGGCCCGGTCGGCGGCCTCGCGCAGCAGGGCCGAGAGCAGCGCGGACAGGCGGTCATGCTGGGAGTGGTGGATATGGTCGGCCTTGGTGGCGCAGAACAGGATCCGCTCGATCCGCCGCGTCCCGAGGAGCCGCCCGAGCCAGGAGGTCTGGCCGGGACGGAACGCCTCGAGGATCCGCGCCAGCGCGCCGCGCAGGTCCTCCAGCGCCGCGGGACCGGCGTCGAGGGCCGAGAGCAGGTCCACCAGCACCACCTGCCGGTCGAGCCGGGCGAAATGGTCCTGGAAGAACGGGCGGATGACGGCGGACTTGTAGGCCTCGAACCGCTTGTCGAACTCCGCGGCGAGCGAGCCGCGCGGGGCCTTCGACGGGGGCAGGGGGCAGAAGGCGAGGGCGGGGGAGCCCTCGAGTTCCCCCGGCATCAGGAAGCGCCCCGGGGCGAGGCCCGACAGCCCGGCGCGGCGGGCGGCGCCGAGATAGGCGGCGAAGGCTTCGGAGAGGCGTTTGGCGGCGCCTTCGTCATGCGGCGCGCTCGGGTCGATGCCGTCGAGGGCCTTGAGCCAGGCCTGCGCGTGCGCGGCCCGCGGCCCGCCCTTCGCATCCGCCAGCGCCTGCGCGGACCAGTCGGGGAAGCGTTTTTCCAGCAGCGGCAGGTCGAGCAGCCATTCGCCCGGGTAGTCGACGATGTCGAGATGCACCGTGCGCGGGCCGGAGAGGGACCCGAGCCAGCCGGTGGGTTTCAGGCGGAACGAGAGCCGCAGGCGCGAGACGTGGCGCGTGCCCTCGGGCCAGTGCGGGTCGGCGCCGCGCAGGGCGTCCATATGCGCTTCCCAGTCGAAACGGGGGACGGAGCGGTCGGGGTGCGGGCGCAGCGCGGCGGCGTCGATCCGGCCCTCGGCGGCGGCGGCGAGGCCGGTCATGCGGCCCCGCTCCAGCAGGTTGGCGACGAGGGCGGCGATGAACACGGTCTTGCCCGCGCGGCTCAGGCCGGTGACGCCGAGGCGGATGGTCGGCTCGGTCAGGCTCGCCGCATCTTCGGCGAGGTCCTCGGCATAGCGGATGATGTCGTCGGCAAGCGACTGGGCGCGGCTGGTGATGCTCAAGGGAAGTCCTTCGGGGGCGGCGGGCGTGGGGGACATATAGGGAGTTTACGTGCGCGTTCGAGGGGGGAGGCGGGGGCTGCCGCCCCCGGAGCCCCCGCTCGAGGGGGCGGCGCCCCCTCGAACGCCCCCGATGCGCGTCAGTGGCGCCCGGGGTGGGATTGGCGGTGCGTGGGGGCGGGCGTTGGGGACCCTGCTTTGAAGCGCCTGAAGGGAGGGGCCTCCCTTCAGGTCGCAGTCCCGAGGGTTGGTCGGGCTCTGGCCGCGTCAAGGACAAGCCCGCTGCGCGGGTCGCTGCGCGATCCTTGACCCGGCCTCCGCCCTCTGGCGGGCGGCGAGGTGGCGCGCGGACCGGGGGGCGCGAAACTGGCCAATCCTGCGCAGTTCCTCCCTGCGTCTGATCCAGGCGCAACCCCGCTTGCGGAGGGTGGGGGTGCGGGGGGGGGGGGGGCGGGGGGGGTGCTCCCCCCCCCCCCCCCCCTCCCCCGCTTCCACAACGCGGGCCAACCCACCTCCCCCCCCCCCCCCTTTTACCCCCCCCCCTCTCCCCC
>NZ_JBOCEF010000060.1:7104-23778 GCF_050586345.1 Rhodovulum sp. DZ06 | reverse complement strand
CCCCCCCCCCCCCCCCCCCCCCCCCCCCCCCCCCCCCCCCCCCCCCCCCCCCCCCCCCCCCCCCCCCGCCCCCCCCCCCCCCCCCCCCCCCCCCCCCCCCCCCCCCCCCCCCCCCCCCCCCCCCCCCCCCCCGCGATGGCCTTCACTTGGCGCGCCGCGCTCAGGCCGCGGCGGCCTCGTCGGTGAACCAGGCGCGCAGCGATTCGCAGCTGACATAGGACCAGTGCCCCGGGTCCCCGGCGATCACGTCGAAGGGCGCCCCCGGCTCGCCAAGGTCGGTCAGCGTCATCGCCGCCCCCGGCACCGGCGCCATGGGCGAGGCGCGGCCCGGGCAGGCGATGACCCGCATCCCCGCCGCCGCCGCCGCGGTCACGCCGCGCGGCCCGTCCTCGATCGCCACCGCGTCCGCCGGGTCCACCCCCAGCGCCGCGCAGGCCTTCACGTAGCCCTCCGGGTCCGGCTTCAGCGCGCTCACGTCATCCCCGGTGATCACCGCGCCGAACCAGTCCAGCGCCTCGAACCCCATCGAGTTCAGGATCAGCGCCTCGAAATTCTCCCGGCTCGAGGTGGTGACCACCCCCAGCTTCACCCCTTCCGAGGCCGCGTCGCGAATCAGGCGCATCACCCCGGGGCGCATCGGCACGCCGTTCGCCTCGAGCTTGCGCAGGTAGAGATCGGACTTCGCGGCGTGCAGCGCCTCCAGCGTGCCCGCGTTCTCCAGCGCCGCCAGGTCGCGCGGATGGTGCTCCTCCACCCAGGCGCGGATCCGCGGCAGCCCGCCCTCGACCGACAGCAGCCGCGCATAGGTCGCGTCGTCCCACACCCAGTCGAACCCGGCGTCGCGGAAAGCGCGGTTGAAGGCGCGCAGGTGCAGCGGCTCGGTATCCGCCAGGGTGCCGTTCACGTTGAAGATGATGGCGCGGAGCGTCATTTGCGTTCTCCCGTGTTGTCATTACGGCGCGCGGCGGAGAGGGGAAGCCGGCGCGCACGGTGCGTCTTGGGGTCGCGGGCGGGCGGTTTTCACCCGCGCCACGGCTACGTCGAGGCGTGCCGCGACGCCGCGCACGGCCCCGTGAGGAGCGGCGTGCGGCCCGGCATGGAACCGCGATCCGAAACGATGTTCCAAATAAACGCCCCTCGGGGTGGGGTTCGTCCCCCGGGGCGGTGGCGGGCGCATCATACATTCGCGGCCGCGTCGCGTCATCTGTTACGATTGAACGTATACAGCGGTATGCGAGGAATTTTGTGTCGCAACTCCCGCTTCAATCGCATAGTTGTTGCGCCGCACGCCGCGCGCGTCCTTCCGCTTCCTTGGTCGCAGAAGGCCCGCACGCGGTGGACATGACGGGCGAGGATTGCCTAAATCCGCTCTCGTGCTGCAGCGCCGCATGGGTTCCGGCCCGCCCGGCGGTTCCGCGGCGCGCGACCGGACCGGCGGGCGACCCCGCCGCCACACAGGCCGGGGGGCCCGCGTCCCCCGCGCGCAAGAAACGGATGCCCGCCGCCGCAAGGCCGGGCGACAGGACAGGAAACAGGAGGAGGCCGGATGAAGATCGGCGCCCTTAGGGAGAAGTTCGAAGGCGAAGCGCGTGTCGCGCTGACGCCCGAGAGCGCCCAGCGGCTGAACAAGCTCGGCTATGACTGCGTCGTGGAAAGCGGCGCGGGCGAGGCCGCGGGCTTCAGCGACGACGTGTATAAAGAAGCAGGCGTGGAGATCGCCGCGGACGAGGCCGCCCTCTGGGCCGCCGCGGACGTGATCGTGGCGGTGCGCGCCCCGACGCTCGAGCAGCTCGACGCCGCGCCCGACGGCAAGACCCTCATCTCCTTCATCTGGCCCGCCCAGAACGAGGAGCTGCTGGCCAAGCTGAACGAGAAGAAGTTCTCGACCCTCGCCATGGACATGGTGCCGCGGATCTCCCGCGCCCAGAAAATGGACGCGCTGTCGTCGATGGCCAACATCGCCGGCTACCGCGCGGTGATCGAGGCGGGCGCGAACTTCGGCCGCTTCTTCACCGGCCAGGTGACCGCCGCGGGCAAGGTGCCCCCGGCCAAGGTGCTGGTCGTCGGCGCCGGCGTCGCCGGCCTCGCGGCCATCGGCGCCTCGGTGTCGCTCGGCGCCATCACCATGGCCTTCGACGTGCGGCCGGAAGTGGCCGAGCAGATCGAATCCATGGGCGCGGAATTCGTGTTCCTCGACTTCGAGGAATCGCAGACCGACGGCGCCGAGACGGGCGGCTACGCGGCCCCCTCCTCGCCCGAGTTCCGCGAGAAGCAGCTCGAGAAGTTCCGCGAGCTCGCCCCCGACGTCGACATCGTCATCACCACCGCTCTCATCCCGGGCCGGCCCGCGCCGAAGCTCTGGACCGAGGACATGGTGCAGATGATGAAGCCCGGCTCGGTCATCGTCGACCTCGCCGCCGAAAAGGGCGGCAACTGCGACCTGACGGTGATGGACGAGAAGATCGTCTCCGAGAACGGCGTGACCATCGTCGGCTACACCGACTTCCCGTCGAAGATGGCCACCCAGTCCTCGACCCTCTACGCGACCAACATCCGTCACATGATGGATGACCTGACGCCGGAGAAGGACGGGACCCCGTTCGTGAACATGGAGGACGACGTGATCCGCGGCGCCCTCGTGACCCATGACGGCGAGATCACCTTCCCCCCGCCGCCCCCCAAGGTGAAGGCCATCGCGGCCCAGAAGCCGAAGGAGAAGGCGCCCGAGCTGACGCCCGAAGAGAAGCGGGCGGCCGAGATCGCCGCGTTCAAGAAGCAGACGAAAAGCCAGGTCACCCTGCTCGCCATCGGCGGCGCGGCCCTGCTGGCGGTCGGCCTCGTGGCCCCGGCGAGCTTCATGCAGCACTTCATCGTGTTCGTGCTGTCGGTCTTCATCGGCTTCCAGGTGATCTGGGGCGTCGCGCATTCGCTGCACACGCCGCTGATGGCCGTCACCAACGCGATCTCGTCGATCATCATCCTGGGCGCCCTGATGCAGATCGGGTCCGGCTCGGCGATCGTGATCATCCTCGCCGCCCTCTCGGTCTTCATGGCCGGGATCAACATCTTCGGCGGCTTCATGGTGACGCGGCGCATGCTCGCCATGTTCCAGAAGTCGTAAGGGGGAGAACGGGATCATGGATTACGGACTTTCCACCGCGGCCTACGTGGTCGCCGCGGTTCTCTTCATCCTGTCGCTCGGGGGCCTCTCGGGCCAGGAGAGCGCCAAGCGCGCCGTCTGGTACGGCATCTTCGGCATGGGCCTGGCGGTCATCGCCACGCTGATCGGCCCGGGTTCGGGCCTGTGGTGGCTGTCGATCCTGCTGGTCGCCGCGGGCGGCGTCATCGGCTGGATCGTCGCCAAGCGCGTGCAGATGACCGAGATGCCGCAGCTCGTCGCCGCCATGCACTCGCTGGTCGGCCTGGCCGCGGTGTTCGTCGGCTACAACGCCCATGTCGAGGCGACCCGCGTCGCCGGGATGGACGAGGAAGCGCGTCATCACCTCGAAGGCTTCGCCGCGCTGCTGGCGCACAAGACGCCGGTCGAGCTGGGCATCCTGAATGTCGAGCTGTTCCTCGGCATCTTCATCGGCGCCGTGACCTTCACCGGCTCGGTCATCGCCTATGGCAAGCTGGCGGGCAAGGTCACCTCGGCCGCCAAGAAGCTGCCCGGCGGGCACATGCTGAACGCCTCGGCGGCGGGCCTCTCGGCCATCTGCCTGGTGTGGTACGCCTCGACCGGCGGGCTGCTGCCGCTGATCCTGATGACCCTCGCGGCGCTGTTCATCGGCTATCACCTGATCATGGGCATCGGCGGCGCCGACATGCCGGTGGTCGTGTCGATGCTCAATTCCTACTCGGGTTGGGCCGCGGCGGCGATCGGCTTCTCGCTCGGCAACGATCTGCTGATCGTGGTCGGCGCGCTGGTCGGCTCCTCGGGCGCGATCCTGTCCTACATCATGTGCAAGGCCATGAACCGTCACTTCGTGTCGGTCATCCTCGGCGGCTTCGGCGGCGAGTCCGGCCCGGCGCAGGAGATCGACGGCGAGATGATCGAGGCGAAGGCCGACGCGATCGGGCAGAACCTGCTCGACGCCGACAGCATCGTCATCGTCCCGGGCTACGGCATGGCCGTCGCCCAGGCGCAGCAGTCGGTGTCCGAGCTGACCAAGCGCCTGCGCGGCATGGGCAAGGAGGTGCGCTTCGCCATCCACCCCGTCGCGGGCCGTCTGCCGGGGCACATGAACGTGCTGCTGGCCGAGGCGAAGGTGCCCTACGACATCGTGCTGGAGATGGAGGAGATCAACGACGACTTCCCCGACACGGACGTCGTGATCATCATCGGCGCGAACGACATCGTGAACCCCGCCGCCCAGGACGACCCGAACTCTCCCATCGCCGGCATGCCGGTGCTGGAGGTCTGGAAGTCCAAGCAGGTCTATATCTGCAAGCGCGGCAAGGGCACCGGCTACTCGGGCATCGAGAACCCGCTGTTCTTCAAGGAGAACTCCCGGATGTTCTACGGCGACGCCAAGGCCTCGATGGACGCCCTGCTGGACGTCGTGAAGTAAGCCGCCCCCCTCGGTGGGATGCGGAACCGGCCGGGGGGCGACCCCCGGCCGGTTTTTTTGCGCCCGCCGTCATCAGCCTGTCGCGAAATGCGGGCACAAGAGGCGCACGGGCCGCCGCGCGCGGACCGCTTCAGACCTTTGCGACGAAAATTCCTAGTCATTACAGATACGTCCCCCGTCGCAGGCCATCGCGGCGGGGGATATTTCTTGTGTGCGGCGCACCAGCCGTGGCAGGCTTCCGCCGTTCCCAAGTATTCAGTTCCTGCTGCGGGGCGAGTTCGCCAGGCGTTTCCTGATTGCCTGCCGCGCCGCGCTCGCGCTGCCGCTCCTTGCGCCCCTCGCAGCGGGGCCCGCCGCCGCCCAGGCCAGCGCCGGGGTCCGCGCCGACGCCGGGGCCGGGGCTCACGCCGGGGCCGTGCAGGGACCGGGCGCGCTCGACGCCGCCACCCTCGACATCTGCGCGGCGAACGAGCTGTGGGTGATCGCCCATGCCCGCGCCACGGGCGCGCCCGCGCCCTCGGACGCCGCGCCGGTCGCCGAACGCAGCGGGCTGTTCGACGTGGTGCGCGGCGTGATCCGGGCCGCGACCGGACGCGAGGCGGGCGACGCGGCCGGGCCCGCCGCCGCCGCGGACCCGCATCCCTTCCTCTCCGAACAGGCCCGGCGGCGCGGGGTGGACCCGGCGACGCACGGCCCGACCGAGGCCAATGTCGCGGCGATGCGCGCCGGGCTCTCGGGCCCCGCCGACGCCGCCGCGGCGCTGGAGGCCAACATCGCCACCGCCCGCGCCGGCGGGGCCGCCGTCCCCGCCCCCGTCCCCGCCGGCGCGGGGGAGGCCGCCGCCGGGGGCCCGTTCTTCTTCCCCGTCTCCCGCCTCTCGGACAAGCAGGTCGAGGACTGCGCCCGGGCCGAGAAGCAGGTGGCCTATGCCAACATCGCCCTCGGCATCGACACCGGGATCGAGACCCGCACCGGCGGCACGCTGGGCTGGCTGGTCAACCGGCTGAGCGGCGGCGCGTTCAACGACGCGGGCGCGGGCGACCCGATCGCGGACAGCATCTTCTTCGTGCGCGAACAGGCCCGCCGCGCGCGCGCGCCGCTGCCCGATTTCAACCCGTCCTCGCCCGGCTTCGTCAGCCTGCGCCGGGGCGTACGCGAGAACCCGGTGGAGCGGCGCTATCACCTGGGCAACCTCGCCTGGTTCGCGCCCATGCGCAGCCGCTGCGTGGCGATGCTCATGGCCCCGTCGTCCGAGGCCGCGGCGGCGGCGGCGGCCGATCCCGACGCCGCCGGGCCGGTCGCCGCCGCGCGGGTGATCCACCGCTGCGTGCCCGTCGCGGCGCCGGGGGTGAAGGTCTCGGGCCCGATCACCGGCCGCCGCGCCCCGGCGCCGACCCCGTCCGAGTGAGGCGCGGCCGCCCGAACTTGTCACACGGCTGTCACGGCGAATCGCGCATACCTGTCGTCACAGAGGCGGCGCACCCTCCCGGCGCCGCCCCAGACGAAGGCTTTTACAGATGTGCCGTTTGATCCGTTTCTTTCGCTTGAATGCCGATTTCCCCCGCGCCGCGCGCCATTCCGCCGCCGACCACCGGGCCAGGATGCTCGAAGTCGACTGGTAAGCGCCGCCGCCGACGCGGAACAGGGCAGGGCCGGGGTTTGGGGACCCCGGCCCTTTTTTCTTGCGCGAGTCCCGCCGCGCCCTTCCCCCGGGCCGATCCATCCCCATCTGGGAACAAGTTGACCCGAACGGAAAGTCCTTCCCATGCCCGTTTCCCAGGCCGATTTCTGGAACCGCATCGCCCGCAAATACGCCGCCCGCCCCATCGGCGACGAGGCCGCGTATCGCGAGAAGCTGCGCCGCACCCAGGCGCTGTTCACGCCCGGGACGCGGGCGCTGGAATTCGGCTGCGGCACCGGGTCGACCGCGCTTGAACACGCGCCCCATGTCGCCCATTACCGGGCAGGCGACATCGCCGGGGAGATGATCGCCATCGCCCGCGAGAAGGCCGCGGCCGCGGGCGTCGAGAACGTGGAGTTCGCCGTCGAGACGCTCGAGGACCGGGCGGGCGACGGCCCGGCCTGGGACGCCGTGCTGGGGCTGAACATCCTGCAGCTGGTCCCGGACGTGCCGGAGACCTGCGCCCGCGCCTTCGCGCTGACGAAACCCGGGGGCGTGTTCGTCACCTCGACCGTCACGCTGGGGGACCGGCTGCTCTGGGCCCGGCCGCTGATCTGGGCGCTGAAGCTGGTGGGCAAGGCGCCGCCGGTGAACTACGTCTCCGAGGCGCAGGTGAAGCGGGCCATGACGGATGCGGGCTTCGTGATCGAGGACGCCTGGCGGCCGAACAAGGCGCTCGGCATCTTCATGATCGCGCGAAAGCCGGGCTGAGCCCCCTCACCACGGGACCTCGCCGCCGTCATGGGCGACGAACCGCCCCGTCTGCTGCGCGCCGTCGAGGATGCGCAGCAGCCGCGCGGCGCTTTCGTCGGGGGACAGCGTGTCCCGCCCCTCCTGGTACCCTTCGGTGAACGGCGTGCGCACGGTGCCGGGATGCAGCGCCAGCGCCACGGTCCGCGGGCGGGTGCGCGACAGCTCCACCGCCGCGGTGCGCACAACCTGGTTCGCCGCCGCCTTGGCCGCGCGGTAGGAGGTCCATCCCCCCATCCGGTTGTCCCCGATCGACCCGACCCGGGCCGTCAGCACCCCGACCAGCCCCCGGTCACGTTTCGGCAACAGCGGCGCGAAATGCTTGAAGACCATCGCCGGGCCGATGGCGTTGGCGGCGAAGACCTCGGCCATCGCGGCGGGGGTGACGCGGGACAGCGCCTTCTCCGGCCCCTTGCCGGGGGGCGCGAGGATCCCCGTCGCGCAGACCAGCAGGTGCAGCGGCCCGCCCAGCCGCTCCGCCGCATCCGCCGCCGCCCGCGCCATCGCCGCGTCCGAGGTCACGTCGAGTCCGTCCGCGCTGCGCGACAGGCCGACCGCGTCACCGCAGCGCGGATCGGCCCGCAACGCCGCCAGAATCGCGCCCCCGATGCCGCCCGAGGCGCCGAGGACGAGGGCGCGGTAGCCCCCGGGCAATGAACTCATCTGAACCATGCACGGCAAGGTGGCGCGGGGGCGCGTTTCGTCCAGCCGGGCGATCCGGGCGGGAATTGCGCGGCGCCGGAGCGCAGACCCCCTTGCCAGTCGCCCCCGCAGGCCGCACAGATCCGTTCACACGACATTCAGCCCAGACCGGGCCCACGGGAGAGATCCGCCCCATGCGCACCGCCATTCTCGCCGCCGCCGTCCTCGCCCTCGCGGGCTGCCAGTCCGGGACCGTCGCGAAGAAACCGGCCCCCGCCGCCCCGGCGCCCGCCGCCCAGGCCGCGCCCGCCTACAAACCCACGGGCGACCTGCTGATCGACAGCCGCGCCGCGCTGGAGACCCCGGTCGCCCAGGCCGAGCTGGCGGACATGCCGACCGACGCGCTGACCGCCTGCGCCGCGAACGAGGCCCGGCTGCTCGAGGTCGCGCAGGCGCTGCTGAACGTCAGCCGCCTGTACCCCGAGCTGCAGACCCGCGCGACGATGACCGCGGTGCAGATCAACTCCGACGCCGACCTCGCCGGGCGGCCCTTCACCGCCGCGCTCACCGCCCGCGACGCCGCGGCGGCGAAGGCCGCGAAGACCGCCGCGTCGGACGAGGCGAAGGCCACGCTGCGCGCCCGGATCTCCAACCCCGCCCCCGGCGAGGGCGGCCCGGACGCCGTGTTCGCGGTCGGGGCCGAGGAGATGCAGGCCAACCAGAAATGCCGCCTCGCCGCCCGCGGCCTCGGCTGATCGCTGCGCAAGACGGGGCGGGGCGCGTGCGGAAAGTACCGGCCCGCCCCGCCTTGCGACGCGATCTTGCGAAGTGATCCGCGCGCCACGCGCCGCGTTGACTCCGCCCCCCGCCCGGGCGCAGAACCTTGCGAAACCCTGCCCATCCGCGCCTTTCGCGCCACATGACGGCAGGACGGCCGGGGCCAGCCCGCCCCGGGAACGCCCGGAGGACCGCACCCATGGACGATTCCGCCCCCCTCGCCGCCGCGCCCGAGGCCGCCCCCGAGGCTGCCGACGCCCCGCGCAAGCGCGACATCAAGAACCGGGCCGAACGTCACCCCGAGAAGCAGAAGCGCGCCGACGCCCCCCTCCTGCGCAAGCCGGACTGGATCCGCGTCAAGGCGCCCGGCTCGAAGGGCTACATGGACACCTCGAAGGTGATCAAGGAGCACGGGCTGTCCACCGTCTGCTCCGAGGCCGCCTGCCCCAACGCCGGCGAATGCTGGTCCCAGGGCCACGCCACCATGATGATCATGGGCGAGATCTGCACCCGCGGCTGCACCTTCTGCAACGTCGCCACCGGCCGCCCCGACGCGCTCGACCCGTTCGAGCCCGGGAAGGTCGCCGACGCGGTCTCCAAGCTCGGCCTCAACCACGTCGTGATCACCTCCGTCGACCGCGACGACCTCGCCGATGGCGGCGCCGAGCATTTCGCCATGACCATCCGCGCCATCCGCCGCAAATGCCCGGACGCGACGATCGAGGTGCTGACGCCCGATTTCCTGAAATGCGGGCCGGAGGCGCTTGAGGTGGTGGTGAAGGCGCGTCCCGACGTGTTCAACCACAACCTCGAGACGGTTCCGGGCCTTTATCACGAGGTCCGCCCGGGCGCCCGCTACTTCCACTCGCTGCGCCTTCTGCAGCGGGTGAAGGAGCTGGACCCGACGATCTTCACCAAGTCCGGCATCATGGTGGGGCTGGGCGAGGAGCGTCCGGGGGTGCTTCAGGTCATGGACGACATGCGCTCGGCCGACGTGGATTTCATCACCATCGGCCAGTACCTGCAGCCGACGCCCAAGCACCACGCGGTGGCCAAATTCGTCCACCCGGACGAGTTCAAGAGCTATGAGAAAGCGGCCTGGGGCAAGGGCTTCCTGATGGTCAGCGCGACGCCGTTGACGCGGTCGAGCTACCACGCCGGGGATGATTTCGAGCGGCTGCGGAAGGCGCGGATGGGGTGAGGGGCACCTTGAATATTACCGCCGCCTCTTTCCGTTGCCGAATCGCTGCGTCCGTTCGAATCAAAGAAACTCTTCGTATGGGATAAGCACGTCAGCAGCCAACATATAGTTGCGAGACTCAAGTCTCGCAATGAACTCAGATGCCGTCAACGGAGGACACTTAAGGCGTGTACGCATCTTGCGGAGCACGACAACCGTCTGGCGCGGATCCAAATCAACCAGGTCAGCCAAGAACGCATCAAAACCAACAACATCTATTCCAATCGGCCTCAAAGTATCCTTGGGAAAATCTTTGAGATTTTCCGTCACGATCAACTGCGCCCCTGCCGACATGGCGCAATGTACAACATGGACATCGTCGCGGTCCGGTAGGTTGATAGACGGCAAGCATGCCGCAGCAGGGGTTAAAGCGCCAGGGAAAGCCCTCTGGATTGCCGCGCGTTGCCGCAGCGCACCCTCAGAGTCATTCCGTCTGTTCGCAAATGCTCGCTCAAACTCATCGAGGATCCTCTCCGACCAGAAGGGTCGAAAATAGCCTGCCGCAGCGAGTGAAAGGCAAATGTCACGCTCAAACGCACCGTAGAGAATGTTTGCATCGATAACCACTCCAAACGGATCGCTAAGCACACTCAATAGTATCCCTTCTCCACGTCGTACTCCACCAGATCGTACAGAGCCTGTTCAGTTTCTCTATCACGGCGCTCTTTGAAAGCAAACACGTCCTCAGCCTTGACTCTTCGATGACGCCCAGCCTTCGTGTGCGGAAGCTCGCCGTCCTCAAGAAGTTTAACAAAGTGCGGCCTGGAAACATTTAAAATGTCCGCCGCCTGTTGCGTCGTCAGCATTGTCTCCATGGGAACCAAGCGGCATCCATGCCCGGATCCGACGATACGCAGCAGTGAGAGCAGCGCTTCAGAAAGCGCAGGGCTGAGCGCAACCGTTTGCGTGCCACGGTCGGCATCAACAATGTCCAGACGGCTGGACCCGTCCACTCCCTGACAGGCGGCTATGACCTGCCGCAGTGAGTTTGCAGTGGACCTATCAATATCGGATGGCACGCGCTCCAAGGTCGCGTGTGCGGTGGTGCTGGTCATGGCTTGCTCCCCAAGGTTCGCAGCGCGTCCCTCTTATCTTTGGGGCGCTACGCTGCTCTCTCATCATCTATCGCATCACCCCGCAAACGCAATAAACGAAAAAGATTAACGTTACGTAATGACTCGCCGAGTCCAGAGGGCAACACTCGGACGCTATGAGCAGCCCCCCAGCCCTGCCACCGCCCAGACCGGCATCCCCGCCCCAGATGCCGCCACAGCAGCGAAAGCCGCACATCACCCCCGACCCCATTGCTCCACCCGCCTTACCAAGTTTATGAAGTTTATCAGCCCCTCATAAACTTGATAATCCGGGTAAGACCGCGATGGATCCTCGCCTGAACCCCTACGCCCCCGGCGCCGGCGTGAAGCCGCCCGAACTCGCCGGGCGCCAGGCCGTCGTCGAAAGCGCAAGCATCGCCTTCGCCCGCACCAGGAACGGCCTCCACGCGCGCGACTTCATGCTGCTCGGCCTGCGCGGCGTCGGCAAGACGGTGCTGCTCAACACCCTCCATGACGAGGCGAAGGCGCAGGGCTTCCACACCCTGCGCTTCGAGGCGCCCGAGGGCGGGCAGCTCGCCGCCAATCTCGTGCCCGAACTGCGCGTCGTCCTGCGCCGCATCAGCCTGCGCAAGAAGGCGGGCCACGCGCTCGAGACCGCCGGGACCGCCCTGCGCAACTTCGCCTCGGCCTTCCGGGTGAAATACGAGGGGTTCGATTTCGGCATGACCCCCGACGCCATCGCCGATTCCGGCGATATCGAGCGGGACGTGCCCGAACTCCTCCTCGCCGCCGCGCAGGCCGCGAAGGACGAGGGGTCGGCGCTGGGCCTGTTCATCGACGAGGTGCAGTATCTCGGGACCGAGGAGCTGGCCGCGCTGGTCCGCACCTGCCACGAGGCGGCGCAGCAGGGCCTGCCCTTCATCCTGGTCGGCGCCGGCCTGCCGCAGATCGCGGCGCTGGCGGGGGATGCGAAATCCTACTCGGAACGGCTGTTCGACTATCCGCTGATCAGCGCGCTCGACCGCGACGCCGCCTTCCGCGCCATCGCCGAACCGGCGGAGCGGGCGGGCGCCGCCTTCTCGGACGAGGCGCTGGAGGCGATCCACGACGTCACCGGCGGTTACCCGTATTTCCTGCAGATCTGGGGGAAATTCGCCTGGGACAACGCCGAAACCTCTCCCATCCCGGCCTCGGTCGTCCATGACAGTCACCCGGAGATCATCGCCCATCTCGACGCGACCTTCTTCCGCTCGCGCTTCGACCGTCTGACGGAGCGGGAACAGGTCTACATGCGCGGCATGGCCGAGCTCGGCCCCGGCCCGCACCGGTCGGGCGAGATCGCCGCCGTGCTGGGCGCGTCCTCGACCCAGCTGGGCCCGGTGCGCAAACACCTGATCGAGATCGGCATGATCTACAGCCAGCGGCATGGCGAGACGGCCTTCACCGTGCCGCTGTTCGACGCCTTCATGAAGCGCGCGATGCCGGAGCTGGTCCCCTACCGGCCGCGGGGACGCTGAGCGGCGGCGCCTCTTCGCCCCGGCGCCCCTCCGCCTCACCCCCGCCGCATCGCCCGGCCATGCTCGGTGCAGCCACGAAAGGGAAACCGCCCATGCGCCTGCTCATCGCCCTCGCCCTTCTCGCCGCCGCGCCCGCCTCCGCCAGCGACATCCGTTCGGAAACCGTGACCTTCGCGCCCGGCGCGACGGAGACCGTGATCACGGACGCCATCACCGGCCGCGAGTCCGTCGCCTATCGCGTGATGGCCGAGGGCGGGCAGCGGATGGCCGTCAGCCTCTCCCCCTCCAACCTCGCCACCTATTTCAACGTCTACGCGCCCGGGAACGGGCCGGGGGACGAGGCGCTGGCCGTCTCGGGGCAGACCGGCGAGAGGGTCCCCGACCTCAACCGCTTCGACGCCGAACTGCCGCTGTCGGGGAGCTACACCATCACCGTCTACATGATGCGCAGCGCGGCGCGGCGCGGGGAACGGTCGGACTACACCCTGACCGTCGAGGTGACCGGGGATCTCCGGGACGTCGTGAAGGGCGATTACGCCGACGGCCTCCAGGGCGGGCCGGACCGCTGGCAGGTGCGGACCCGGGGCGGGGCGCTGAACCTGCGCGCCCTGCCCTCGGCCGCCGCGCCGGTCGCGGGGGCGCTGGCGAACGGCGAGGTGGTGACCAATCGCGGCTGCCGCATCGCCGAAAGCCGCCGCTGGTGCCGCGTGACCCGCGCGACCGGGGCCGAGGGCTGGGCGGCGGGCGACTTCCTGCGCGAGGCGCCCTGAAGCCGCCCGCGCCCCCCCCTTGTGATCACACCGCCAGCGGCCCGCCGCGCTTCATCACCTGCATCGAGAGCGCCGAGCTGACGGAGTAGAGCGAGATGCGCCCGATCAGCTCCTGGTAAAAGGCGTCGAAGGCCTTGGTGCTTTCGACCTGGACCTTCAGCAGGTAATCGATCTCGCCCGCCAGCCGGTGCGCCTCGGTGATCTGGTCGAGCTCCTGCACCGCCTTCTCGAACTTCTCGGCCCAGCCGGCGTCATGCTGGTTGGTGCGCACCGAGATGAAGAACGTCTCGGGGATCCCGGCCTTGGCGGGGTCGAGGATGACCGTGTGCCGCAGGATCACCCCCGCCGCGTGCAGGCGCTGGATGCGGTTCCAGACCGCCGTCTTGGACATCCCCACCTTGCGGGCCACGCGCTCGAGACTCAGCGACGCGTCCGCCTGCAGGACCCGCAGAATCGCCCGATCCGCGTCGTCCAGCCCGGACCCGTTTCGCCCGTCGGCGTTGTCGGAGACCATACGTTCACCCCTGAAGCCATTTCCGAAACATCGTTCGCGGCCACAGGGCGTTTCCTTGCCCGAACCGGAACATTCTGCCACCTGACATGGCATGAAACCGGGGCGCTGACCAGTCGGGACCGCGCCCCCCACCCGGCAAGGAGCCCCCACATGGCCCGGATCAAGCGCCCCGTCATCGTCTCCGCCAACCACCTGCTGACCGGCGAGACGATCTACCTGTCCGCCGAGGGCTGGAGCACGAACATCGCCGATGCGCGCATCGGCCAGCCGGACGACGCGGACGCGATGCTGGCCCGGGCGAAGGCCGAGGGCGGGATCGCGGTCGGCCCCGAGGTCTCGGAGGTCATCGTGACCGACGCCGGCGCCGAACCCGCGCACCGGCGCGAGCGGATCCGCCGCGACGGGCCGACCGTGGGCAAGCTGAACCCCGACCTGCGGCCCCGCCACTCCGCCGCGCCGCGCGCCGCCGCCGCCTGACCCAAGTCCAACGCGCCCCTCCCCGGCGCACGGAGACACACAGATGTATCGCTACGACGAATTCGACCACGCGGTCGTCGCCGCGCGGGTGGACCAGTTCGAGGACCAGATCGCGCGCCGCATCTCCGGCGCGCTGACCGAGGACGAGTTCAAGCCGCTGCGCCTGATGAACGGGCTGTACCTGCAGCTGCACGCCTACATGCTGCGCGTCGCCATCCCCTACGGCACCCTGAACGCCGTGCAGATGCGCCAGCTCGCCCAGATCGCCGAGACCTATGACAAGGGCTACGGCCACTGGACCACGCGCCAGAACATCCAGTTCAACTGGCCGAAGCTGACCGACATCCCCGCCATCCTGCGCGATCTCGCGGCGGTGGAGATGCACGCGATCCAGACCTCGGGCAACTGCATCCGCAACGTCACCTCGGACCCCTTCGCGGGCGTCGCGGCGGATGAATACATCGACCCGCGCCCGGTGGGCGAGCTGATCCGCCAGTGGTCCACCGACCACCCGGAATTCACCTATCTCGGCCGCAAGTTCAAGATCGCCATCACCGGCGCCACCGCCGACCGCGCCGCGGTCTACTACCACGACATCGGCCTGATGGCCGCGCCCGGCCCGGAAGGCGAGATCGGCTGGAAGGTCATCGTCGGCGGCGGCCAGGGCCGCACCCCGATGATCGGCAAGGTGATCAAGGAATGGGTGTCCTCGGCCGCCCTGCTCGGCTGGCTCGAGGCGATCCTGCGCGTCTACAACCTGCATGGCCGCCGGGACAACAAGTACAAGGCCCGCATCAAGATCCTGGTGCACGAGATGGGCCTCGAGGCCTTCAAGGAAGAGGTCGAAGCCGAATACGCCCGCACCCCGGAAGCGTCTCATCCCGTCGCGGCCGAGGAACTGAAGCGCATCGAGGCCTATTTCGCGGCCCCCGATTACGCCCAGCTCCCCGAGCGGTCGGAGGCCTTCGAGGCCGCCCGCGCCGCCGATGCCGGCTTCGACGCCTGGATCAAGCGCAACGCCATGGCGCACCGCGTGCCGGGTTACGCCGCCGTCACCGTCACCGTGAAGCCCACGGGCGGCGAGCCGGGCGACATGACCTCGGAGGAGATGCGCCTGGTGGCGGACCTCGCCGAGCGTCACGGCTTCGGCGAGATGCGGATCACGCATGAGCAGAACATCGTGCTGCCCGACGTGCCGCTCTCCGAGCTGCACGCGGTCTATGTCGCGCTGGCCGAGAAGGGGCTGGCCGAGGCGAACAAGGGCCTGATCACCGACATCATCGCCTGCCCCGGCCTCGACTATTGCGCGCTGGCGACCGCCCGGTCGATCCCGATCGCGCAGGACCTGTCGACCCGCTTCGCCGACCCGAAGCGCCAGCAGGAGATCGGGCCGATGGCCATCAAGATCTCCGGCTGCATCAACGCCTGCGGCCACCACCATGTCGGCCACGTGGGCATCCTCGGCCTCGATAAGGCGGGCGAGGAGTTCTACCAGATCACCCTCGGCGGCGACGCCACCGAGACGCCGAGCCTCGGGCAGCGCTCCGGCCCCGGCTTCTCGGCCGAGGAAGTCGGCCCGGCGATCGAGCGCCTGGTGGACCGCTACCTGTCCGTCCGCGAGACCGCGGACGAGACGTTCCTGCAGACCTGCCGCCGGCTGGGGCCGGATGCGTTCAAGGAGGCTCTCCATGACGTTGCTGCGTGACGGCGCCGTGCTGGCGGATGACTACGAGACCCTGGCCGCCGACGATCCCCGGCTTGAGGGCGACGCGCCGCTGACCGGCGCGCTGATCGTCCCGGCCGAGGCCTGGGCCGCCGCGTCGGCCCGCGCCGCCGAGGGCGCGCAGATCGGCGCCTGGGGCCATGCCGAGGGCGCCGAGGCCGCGGCGCTGGAAGCGGCGGCCGCCGCGGGCGCCCCGATCCTGAAGCTGTGCTTCCCGGCCTATAATGACGGGCGGTTCTTCTCGCTCGCCCGCCGGGTCCGCGCAGCGGGCTACGCCGGGATCCTGCGCGCCCACGGCCCGCTGATCCCCGACCAGGCCTTCTTCGCCGCCCGGGTCGGCTTCGACGAGATCGAGCTGCCCGAGGGCATGGCCGAGCGCGCCGGGGTGGAGAACTACGCCCAGGCCGCCCGCGCCGCGGCGGGCCGCTACCAGTGGGGTTTCGCGGAGAGGGGCGAGGACGCCCCGGTCTCGATCCTCGCCGCCCGCCACGCCGAACGGCTGCGCCGCGCGGGCTGAGGCGCAGGCACTGGATGAAGAAACCGCGCCCCGGGGAACCGGGGCGCGGTTTTCGTTTGTGCGGATGCGATTGGGGCGCGAGGGCGCCACGAGGCCGGGGGAAGGGCGCAATGCGCCAAGGGACTGGGGGAAGGGCGCATTCGCGCCCGGGTGGGCGGGCCGCCGCCGCGCAAGCGCAGCGCAGCAAGGCGCGGGTCGCACGCTCCCCCAGCTTCGGGGCGGGATCCGTCCGCTCAGGGGGGCCGCCCCCGTTCGCGCCCGGAGCGTCGGCTGCGCCGCCGCGCGCCCGTCCCGGTGCAGGCGCCTGTTTGAAGCGTCCGACACCCCGTTTTCGTGAAGGGCATCTCCCTCCCCGGCCGAGGAGCCGAGGAGCCGAGGAGCCGAGGAGCCGAGGAGCCGAGGAGCCGAGGAGCCGAGGAGCCGAGGAGCCGAGGAGCCGA
>NZ_JBOCEF010000060.1:0-7004 GCF_050586345.1 Rhodovulum sp. DZ06 | reverse complement strand
GGAGCGTCCAAACCCACCTGCCCCGCGATTGCAATACCCGACGACGCTTGCGCCTTCTCAAGGCGCCGCTTCAGTCCTCCGCACCGCACAGGATGCGCCCCGCGCCCCTTGCCCAGGCTTGCCGCCGACCCCGGGGAAACACCGACCATCGAGGCGCCAGGCCTCCGGGCCCCCGCCCCCTCACTCCAGCGTCCGCGCCCCGTCGAGGAACAGCGCCGTCACCATCTTCGCATATTCCGCCCGGGTCATCGGCCCGTCGTCGCGGAACCAGGTCCAGGCCCAGTTCAACATCCCGAACAGCGACATCACCGCGGGCCGCAGCTTGTCCCGCGGCAATTCCGGCGCCGCCGCCGCAACCGCCTCGGTCATCATCTCCACCAGCCGCCGCTCCTGCATCCGCACCGCCGCGCGGCCCTCCTCGGGCAGGTTCGACAGCTCGTTCAGCTGCACCTTGTGCTCGGCGTCGCTGTCCCGGTACGCCTCGATCAACGCCGCCACCAGCGCCTCGAGCCGCTCGCGCGCGTCGCCCTCGCGCGGGGCCGCCTCCATCGCCTCGGCCAGCCCCTCGATATGCCCGTGGATCAGGTCGAACAGCAGCGCCTCCTTGCTCTCCCAGTAATGGTAGAGCAGCGCCTTCGAGACCCCGCATTCCCGGGCCAGCGCGCTCATCGACGCGCCATGATAGCCGCCGGTCGCAAAGACCCGCGCGGCGCCCTGCAACAGGGCCTCCCGCTTCTCGTCGTAATCCGCCGCCCGCGTGCGCGCCATGCCTGCGCCGCCTCCCTCTTCTTTCGTCGCGCGGGGGGGAGCCGCCCCCGCCGTGCGCCGCTTCGACCGCGCGCCCGGCGCGTCCGCCGGACCACGCGGCCCCGAAGCCCGCCGGGACGCGAGAGGGCCGCCCCTCCCGCACCCCGGCGGGCCGCGCGCGTCAGTCCTTCGGACGCTCGTCCACCACCCGGCGCGCCTTGCCGGCGGAGCGTTCCACCTCGCCCGGCGCGGCGACGTCGATGCGCGCGGTCACGCCGACCACGCCCTTGATCGCCTCGCGCAGGGCAGCGGCGCTCGCCGCCCGGCTCTCGCCATCCGCGTGGTCGGGCGTCGCCTCCACGTGGACGCTCATCTGGTCCATCCGCCCCTCGCGGGACAGGTGGATCTGCCAGTGCGGGGACAGCCCCTCGACCTTCAGGATCAGCTCCTCGACCTGGCTGGGGAACACGTTCACCCCGCGCAGGATGATCATGTCGTCGGCGCGCCCGGTGATCTTCTCCATCCGCCGCATCGAGCGCGCGGTGCCCGGCAGCAGCCGCGACAGGTCCCGCGTGCGGTAGCGGACCATCGGCAGCGCCTCTTTGGTCAGCGTGGTGAAGACCAGCTCCCCCGGCTCGCCATCCGGGACCGGCTCCCCGGTCGCCGGGTCGATGATCTCGGGGAAGAAGTGATCCTCCCAGATATGAAGCCCGTCCTTGGTCTCCACGCACTCATTGGCGACGCCCGGGCCCATGATCTCCGACAACCCGTAAATATCGACCGCATGCATGTCGAAGGCCTGCTCGATCTCCCGCCGCATCGAATCCGTCCAGGGCTCGGCCCCGAAGATGCCGACCTGCAGCGGGCTTTCGCGCGGGTCGATCCCCCGGTGGCGGTATTCATCGAGGATCGAGAGGAAATAGCTCGGCGTCACCATGATCGTGGTGGGCCGGAAATCCTCGATCAGCGTCACCTGGCGCTGGGTCATGCCGCCCGAGACCGGCACCACGGTGGCGCCCAGCCGCTCGGCCCCGTAATGCGCGCCGAGGCCCCCGGTGAAGAGGCCGTAGCCATAGGCGACATGCACGATGTCCCCCGGCCGCGTCCCCGAGGCCCGCATCGAGCGCGCCACGAGGTCCGCCCAGTTGTTCAGGTCGTTCTCGGTATATCCAACCACGGTCGGCTTGCCGGTGGTCCCGGAGGAGCCATGGATGCGCCGGATCTGCTCCCGCGGGGTGGCGAACAGGCCGAACGGATAGGCGTCGCGCAGCTCCTGCTTGGTGGTGAAGGGGAATTTCGACAGGTCCGAGAGCTGTTTGAAATCGGACGGATGCACGCCCGCGGCGTCGAACTTGGCCCGGGTCGGGGCCTGGTTCTCATAGGCGTGGTGCAGCGTCCATTTCAGCCGCTCGAACTGCAGGCCGCGGATCTCGTCGATGCTGGCGATCTCGATGGGGTCGAGCGACGCCCGGTCCGGGGTCAGGTCTTTCATGGTCTGTCCTCCCTTGCCGCCCCGCAGGGGGGCCGCCCGCACGCCGTTCCCGCGGCGCGCGCCTGTCTCGTCCTGGTCTCTGCCGCCCGCCGCGGGGGCGAGGCGCGCCGGGGTTCCGCCCGGCGCGCCCGCTCCTCTCAGGGGCGCTCAAGCATCAGCGCGATGCCCTGCCCGACGCCGATGCACATGGTGCACACGGCGCGGTTCAGCCCGCGGTTCTGCATCTCGATCGCGGCGGTCAGCGCCAGCCGCGCGCCGGACATGCCCAGCGGGTGGCCCAGCGCGATGGCGCCGCCGTTCGGGTTCACATGCGCGGCGTCATCGGCCAGCCCCAGCTCGCGCATCACCGCGAGGCCCTGGGCCGCGAAGGCCTCGTTCAGCTCGATCAGGTCCACATCGCCGATGCCCAGCCCGGTCATCTCCAGCAGCTTCTTCGTCGCCGGCGCCGGGCCGATGCCCATCACCCGCGGGGCCACGCCCGCGGTGGCCATGGCGCGGACCTTGGCGATGGGGGTCAGCCCGTATTTCTCCACCGCCTCGGCCGAGGCGATGACCAGCGCCGCGGCGCCGTCATTGACGCCCGAGGCGTTGCCCGCGGTGACCGAGCCGCCCTGCCGGAACGGGGCCTTCAGCGCCGCCAGCTTCTCCAGCGAGGTCTGGCGGGGGTGTTCGTCCTTCTCCACCACCACCGGGTCGCCCTTGCGCTGGGGGATCGTCACCGGGACGATCTCCTGCGCCAGGCGGCCATTGGCCTGGGCGGCGGCGGCTTTCTCCTGGCTGCGGAAGGCGAAGGCGTCCTGGTCTTCGCGCGACACGTTCCAGTCCTCGGCCACGTTCTCGGCCGTCTCGGGCATGGAATCGATGCCGTACTGGGATTTCATCAGCTTGTTGACGAAGCGCCAGCCGATGGTGGTGTCATAGACGGCGTTGGAGCGGGAGAACGCCGTCTCGGCCTTCGGCATCACGAAGGGCGCGCGGGACATGCTCTCCACGCCGCCGGCCAGCATGACATGCGCGTCGCCGGCCTTGATCGCCCGCGCGGCGGAGCCGACGGCGTCGAGGCCCGAGCCGCAGAGGCGGTTGACGGTCGCGCCGGGGATCCCGTCCCCGAGCCCGGCCAGAAGCGTCGCCATGCGCGCGACGTTGCGGTTGTCCTCGCCCGCCTGGTTGGCGCAGCCCATGATCGCGTCGTCCACGGCGTCCGCCGGAAGCCCGGTCTTCGCCATCACTTCGCGGATCACGTGGGCCAGCATGTCGTCGGGGCGCACGCTCGCCAGCGCGCCGCCATAGCGGCCGATGGGGGTGCGCAGCCCGGCGCAGATGTAAGCTTCGGTCATTCGTCTTCCTCGGTGAAATTCGGTCGGCCGATGGCCCGCGAGGCGCCGCGGAATTCCGCGATCACCTTGGTTTCCCCGTCCTTCGTGGCGGTGACGGTCACGTCGTAGATGCCCGAGCGCCCGGCCTTGGAGACCTCCTCGGCCTCGGCCCGCAGCACGGACCCCAGCTGCCCGGGGCGCAGGAACGAGATGGTGTTGAACTGCGCCAGCGTCGCCTCGTTGCGGCTGTTGCAGGCATAGGCGAAGGCGGTGTCGGCGAGGGTGAAGGTGAAGCCCCCGTGGCACACGTCATGGCCGTTGCAGTGCCGCTCCTCGACCAGCAGCGAGGCGACGGCGCGTCCCGGCCCCACCTCGTCCACCGTCAGGCCGAGCCACTGGCTCGCGCGGTCGTTCTCCCACATCACCTCGCGGCAGCGTTCCGCGATCTGCTGCGGGTCCATCACTCCTGCCCCGTGAATTGCGGCTTGCGCTTCTGCAGGAAGGCGGCGACGCCCTCTTCGAAGTCATGCGAGACGCCGCAGCGGGTCTGGGCGGCCGCCTCGACCTCGAGCTGTTCTTCGAGCGTCGTGGTCCCGGAGGCCTGGATCGCCAGCTTGGCCTGCCCCAGCCCGAAGGTCGGCGCATTGGCCAGCTTCTCGGCCATCGCGCGAGCCTCGTCCATCAGGGCGGAATCGTCGATCACCTTCCAGACCATGCCGAAATCGCGCGCCTGCTGCGCCGTGATCGGCTCGGCCAGCAGCATCATCGCCTTGGCCCGCGCCTCGCCGACGATGCGCGGCAGGGTCCAGGTGCCGCCCGCGTCGGGCACGAGGCCGATGCGCGCGAAGGCCTGCAGGAAGCTGGCCGAGGACGCGGCCAGGACGATGTCGCAGGCCAGCGCGATGTTGACCCCGGCGCCCGCGGCGGGGCCGTTGACGGCGGCGATCACCGGCTTTTCCAGCGCCCGGATGGCGAGGATCAGCGGGTTGTACGTATCGCGCAGCGACTGCCCGAGGTCGCGCGGCTCGCCCGGCTTCGGCTGCGCCGCGCCAAGATCCGCGCCCGCGCAGAAGCCGCGGCCCGCGCCGGTCAGGATCACCGCGCGCACCTCCGGCGCGGCGGCCATGTCCAGCGCCGCGCGCAGGTCCGCGTGCTGGGCCGCGTCGAAGGAATTGAGCTTGTCAGGACGGTTGAGCGTGATCTCCAGCACGCCGCCGCGTCGTTCCGTCAGAACCGTTCCGGTCATTCGGAGGCCCTCCCATTTTTTCGTTGTTGGATTCGATGTTGCATAAACCGACCGTCCGGTCAATCATTCGCGCGACAACGACAAGGGAGGAAACCGATGTCCCTCATCGACGTGCGCAGCTTCGCCTGCGGCGACTGGGTCGCCCCGTCTTCGCCGCGCCTGATCCGGTCCGCCGTGGACGGGACGCCGGTCGCCCAGGCCGGCGCCGACGCGCTCGATTTCGCCGCCATGACCCGCTGGGCGCGGGAAGTGGGCGGCGGATCGCTCCGCGGAACAACGTTCCACGATCGCGCCAAAATGCTCAAGGCCCTTGGCGGCTATCTGACGGAACGGAAGGCCGCGCTGCACGCCTTGTCCCTGCATACCGGCGCCACGCCGCGCGACGGGATGATCGACATCGAGGGGGGGATCGGCACGCTGTTCGTCCACGCCTCGAAGGCGCGCAAGGAACTGCCGGACGCGAAAGTGGCGCTCGATGGCGGCTTCGATTCGCTCGGGCGCACCGGCGCGTTCGGCGGGCGGCACATCTATTCGCCCATGCAGGGCGTGTTCGTGCAGATCAACGCCTTCAACTTCCCCGTCTGGGGGATGCTGGAGAAACTCGCCCCCGCGATCCTCGCGGGCCTGCCCTGCATCGTGAAGCCCGCCACCGACACCTGCTATGTCACCGAGGCCTGCGTGGCGATGATCCTGGAGGCGGGGATCCTGCCCGAGGGCGCGCTGCAGCTGGTGGCCGGGTCCGCCGGGGACCTGCTGGACCATCTCGGGCCGCAGGACACCGTGAGCTTCACCGGCTCGGCCGCCACCGGCGCCATGCTGCGGTCCCACCCCAACATCGTGCGCAATGCCGTGCGCTTCTCGGCCGAACAGGATTCGCTCAACGCCGCGATCCTCGGGTCCGACGCGGCCCCCGGGACCCCGGAATGGGACATGTTCCTGCGCGAGGCGGTCACCGAGATCACCGCCAAGGCGGGCCAGAAATGCACCGCCATGCGCCGCCTGATCGTGCCGCAGGCGCTGGTCGCGGACCTGTCCGAGGCGCTGTCCGACAAGCTTTCGAAGGTCGTCGTCGGCGATCCCTCGGTCGAGGGGGTCCGCATGGGCGCCCTCGTGTCCCTGCGCCAGCGCGAGGACGTGGCCGCGGCGGCGGCGAAGATCGGCGCCGACGCGAAGGTGATCCGCGGCGGCTGGGACGGGATCGAATTCCATGGCGACCGCGAGAACGGCGCCTTCCACCCGCCGACCCTGATGCTGTGCGAGGATCCCGACGCCGCGACCGCGGTGCACGAGATCGAGGCCTTCGGCCCCGTCTCCACCATCCTGTCCGCGCGGGACGCGGCCCACGCGGCGGCGCTGGCCAACCGGGGCGGCGGCTCGCTGGTCGGGTCGGTCTTCACCAATGATCCCGACTTCGCCCGCGACGTGACGCTCGAGGCCGCCGCCTGGCATGGCCGCATCTACATCGCCGACCGCGATGCGGGGCGCGAGGCGACGGGCCACGGCGCCCCGGTCCCGCACATGGTCCATGGCGGCCCCGGCCGCGCCGGCGGCGGCGAGGAAGGCGGCGGCGTGCGCGCCGTGCTGCACCTGATGCAGCGCAGCGCCATCCAGGGCTCGCCGCGGATGCTCCAGGCGGTCACCGGCCGCTGGGATGTCGGCGCGCCGATGCCGAAGGCCGAGGTCCACCCCTTCCGCAAGCGGTTCGGGGAGCTGGAGATCGGCGAGACCCTGACCAGCGCCGAGCGCGAGGTGACCCTCTCGGACATCGAGCATTTCGCCGAGTTCACCGGCGACACGTTCTACGCCCACATGGACGAGGAAGCGGCGGCCGCCAACCCGTTCTTCCCCGGCCGCGTCGCCCATGGCTACCTGCTGCTCAGCTTCGCCGCGGGCCTCTTCGTCGACCCGGCGCCGGGCCCGGTGCTGGCCAATACCGGCCTCGACGGGCTGCGCTTCATGAAGCCGGTCAGCCCCGGGACGGTGATCCACGTCACCCTCACCGTCGCCGACAAGAAGGCCCGGAACGCGGAATATGGCGAGGTCCGCTGGGCGGTCTCGATCCTCGACGCCGAGGGGGATGTCTGCGCGGCCTATGAGCTTCTGACCATGTGCGCCATGTAAGGCGACCGGGGGGGGGGGGGGGGGGGGGGGGGGGGGGGGGGGGGGGGGGGGGGGGGGGGGGGGGGGGGGGGGGGGGGGGGGG
>NZ_JBOCEF010000059.1:0-24825 GCF_050586345.1 Rhodovulum sp. DZ06 | reverse complement strand
GACCTCGACATCTGGCTGACCCCGGCGCCCGAGCGGCGCCTGACCCGGGCCGAGCGGGAGCAGACGGGCGCGGCCTCGATGGTCGCCGCCGACCGCAAATCGGTGAATTCGCGCTTCACCCCGGCCCATGCGCAGGTGCTGCGCGCGGCGGCCGAGGACCCGGCGGTGGCCCGCATCTTCGTCAACGCCGCGATCAAGGCCGAGCTCTGCCGCCAGGGTCCCGAGGACTGGATGCGCAAGCTGCGGCCCTGGTGGGGGCATGACGCGCATTTCCACGTGCGGCTGGACTGCCCGGCGGGCGAGGGCGCCTGCATCGGCCAGGCCCCGCCCCCGCCCGGGCCGGGCTGCGACGAGACGCTGGCCTGGTGGTTCTCGGACGAGGCGCTGAACCCCAGGCCGAAACCCGGCGCCAAGCCGCGCGGCCCGCTGACCCTGGCCGACCTGCCGGGCGAATGCCGCGCCGTGCTGGACAGCCCCGCGGCGCGCTGAGCCGGGCGCGGCCCGGGCGCGCCCCGCCCGGCGATCAACCTTTACGAGGGCGGCTGTCGATGGAAGCCCGCGCCGCGCCGGTTTATATGACCGTCATGCGCCGCCGATCCGCGGCCGCCTGACCCTCGCCCGCCTGACCCTCGCCCGCCTCTCCCTCGCGCGCCGGAGCCGCCCCTTCGTGACCTCTTCCCGCCCGCCTCGCCGCCCCGCCCGCCGCGGTGGCCTCGCGCTGCTCGCCGCCTGCGCGGCCACGCTGCTCGCCGCCTCCTGCGCCGGGCCGGGCGGGGGCGCGGCGGGGGTGGACGGCGACGGGCGCGCGGCCGCCGCGGACCTGTCGATCAGCCTCCATCCCTGGCCGCCGCCGGGCCAGCGGCTCGACCCCGGCCCGCATCTCGAGCTGGTCGAGGCGGTGGAGCTGCGCGGCCGCGGCGCCGCCTATGGCGGCTTCTCGGGGCTGGAGATCGCGCCCGACGGGTCGCGCCTCGCCGCCGTCAACGACAGCGGGCACCTGCTGGTCGCCGATCTCGACCGCGGGCCGGACGGGCGGCTGACCGCGGTGCGCCCGGCCTATTGGAGCATCCTGCGCGACGAGGTCGGGGGCCGCCCGCCGCGGGCCGAGCGGGACATGGAGGGGATGGCGATCCCGCCCGGCGCCATGCCCGGCGGCCCGATGCTGATCAGCGTCGAGCGCACCCACCGCGTGACCGCCTATGCCGCCCCGGACGCCCCCGCCCATATCCGCCGCAGCTTCATCGGCGCCTGGCCCGGCGTGCGTCCCAATGCGGGGATCGAGGCGCTGGCGATGCGCGCGGACGGCGCCGTGCTGATGATCCGCGAGGCGCCGCTGGATCGCGACACGCTGGTCGGCTGGCTCGCCGCCGCGGGCCTGCCCGCCGCCGCCGCGCCGCCCGCGGGGACCGGCGTGCAGGCCTTCGCCGCCGCGCCGCCCGACGCCGCGGGCCTCGAGGAGATCCGCTTTCCCCGCTGGGGCGGCTTCGACATCACCGGCGCGGATATCGACGCCGAGGGGCGGCTCTGGGTGGTGGAGCGGCGCTTCTCGCTCGTCTCCGCCTTCGCCTTCGCGCTCAGCGTCTATCCGCCTGACGGGCCCCCGGGCAGGCGGACCGGCTGGGGCGCGCCGCTGCGCCTCGCGGCCTTCACCGGCCCCGAGGCGGAGAACGCCGAGGGCATCGCGGTCTGGACCGATCCCGCCGGGCGCACCCGCCTCGCCGTGATCGCCGACGACAATTTCGCCTTGCTCCAGCGCACCGTTTTGTATGATTTCGCGGTGAAAGAGCCGCTGCGCTTCCCCGGGGCGGCCCCGGCGCAGGAAAAGGACGCGCGATGAGCGACGAGATCTATGGCGGCCTGACCCAGCTTGGCGGGCGCAGCGAGCTGCCCGCCTCGCCGGAGGAGGCGGTGCTGGAGCGGGTGCCCAACGCCCAGCCCTCGATGGAATACGCGGTGCGGTTCACGGCGCCGGAATTCACGTCGCTCTGCCCGATGACCGGGGCGCCGGATTTCGCCCACCTGGTGATCGACTACGTGCCGGGCGACTGGCTGGTGGAATCGAAATCGCTGAAGCTGTTCCTCGGGTCGTTCCGCAATCACGGCGCGTTCCACGAGTTCTGCACCACCGAAATCGCGCGGCGGCTGGTGGAGCTGCTGGACCCCAAGTGGCTGCGCATCGGCGGCTACTGGTACCCGCGCGGCGGCATCCCCATCGACGTGTTCTGGCAGTCGGGCGCGCCGCCGAAGGGCGTGTGGATCCCGGCCCAGGACGTGCCCGGGTATCGCGGCCGCGGCTGAGCGGCGCCGGTTTCGGCGGCACGAAAAAAAGGGGCGGCCCCGGGGGGCCGCCCCTTCGCGTCTCGGGCCGGGCGGCGGATCAGCCGCGGCGGCGGGCGGCGAGGCCCAGCGCCCCGAGGCCGAGCGCCATCAGCGGCGCCGCGGCCGGAAGCGGCACGTCCGAGCCCGGCGCCGCGTCGACATAGGTGGCGAAGGTCAGGTCGCTGCTGCTCGGCGTGCCGAACACGCCGCCGGTCGCGCTCACGCGCCGCCCGTCTGCATAGGCGTTGGTGACGTCGAAATCGAGCTCCCAGGTCTGGTCCGCCGCGGGGGTGACGACGATGGCGAGGAAATCGCCCGCGGTCACGCCGACCCCGGCGAAGCTGAAATCGATGAGGTCGGTCAGGGCGGCGTTGGCGTCCGCGGCGGTGATCGTCGTCGTCGCCAGGATGTCGGCGGCCAGGGTCGAGGGCACGATCCCCGCGGTCTTGCGCAGCGAGACGGTGAGCGGATCATGTGAGAGGCTGAAGCTGGAGATGTTGAGCTCGACCGCGGCGAACACGCCGGTCACGCCGACGGTGAAGGTCTGGGCCAGGTCCGTGGTCACGAAGCCGACCGCGGTGCTGCCGGTGACCACCGGGTCCTGCTGGTCGAGGACCACGGCCGCCTGGGACGCGAGCGGCGCGGCGGCGAGGGCGGCGGCGAGGATGAGATGTTTCAAGTAAATGCCTTGATGCGGCCCGAATTCCGGTTCCCCGACCGCCGGGCCGTCAGCGCATCGCGGCGAGACGCCCGATGAAGAGGGGCGCATGCCCCAATTATTAACGCGTGGTTTTTGAATCGGTCAAAGGTGACGCGGCCGAACTTCGTGCCTGACGGGTATCTTGCGCATCTTCAGGACGAGTCGTCGGAGGTTGTTCTGAACTTTTCATTCTCTGTACATCGAGGGGCCGGGCCGATTCGCCTCAGATCAGCGCCGCCAGCGCGCCCGCGTCGACGCCCTGGGGCAGGGTCCCGAAGCTGCGCCCCCAGTCCCCGGCCACGCGGGTGGCGATGAAGGCGTCGGCGACGCCCTCGGCCCCGGCGCCCGCTCCCGCGCCCTCTTCCACCACCGGGAAACGCATCAGCAGGCTCGCCTGCAGCAGGATCGCCATGCGCTCGGCCAGCATCCGCGCCTCCCGCTCCGGCGGGGCGACGAGCCGGGCGGCCAGGTCCTCGAACGCCGCGTCATAGCGCGCGTCGCGGCCGCGGGCGCCGGCGATCTCGGCCAGCAGCACCTCGCCCGCCAGCCGGTCGCGCCCCAGCGCCCGCAGGATGTCGAGGCAGATCACGTTGCCCGACCCTTCCCAGATGCCGTTCAGCGGCGCCTCGCGATAGAGCATCGGCATCGGCGTGTCCTCGACATAGCCCATGCCGCCAAGGCACTCCATCGCCTCGACGATGGCGAGGGGCGCGCGCTTGTTGCCCCAGTATTTCGCGATGGCGACGGCGATGCGGGCGAAGGCGCGGTCCTCCTCCGAGCTTCCGTCGAACGCCTGCCCGACGCGCATCACCAGCGCCAGCGCGCCGATCCAGTCGAGCGCGAGATCCCCGAGCACCGATTCCATCAGCGGCTGGTCGATCAGCCGCTTCTGGAAGGCCGACCGGCCGCGCGCCCACCACGCGGCCTCGTCCAGCGCGCGGCGCGTCAGGCCCACGGGGGCCATGGCGGCGTCGAGGCGGGTGTGGTGGACCATCTCGATGATCGTGGGGATGCCGCGGCCGGGCGCCCCGAGCCGCTGCGCCCAGGCGCCGCGATACTCGATCTCGGAGCTCGCATTGGCCTTGTTGCCGAGCTTGTCCTTCAGGCGCTGGATCTCGATCCGGTTGCGGGCCCCGTCCGGCGTCCAGCGGGGGACGAGGAAACAGGAGAGCCCGGCCTCTTCCTGCGCCAGGGTCAGGAAGCCGTCGCACATGGGGGCAGAGCAGAACCACTTGTGCCCGGTCAGGATGGCGGCGTCGTCGCCGTCCGGCTCGGCCAGCGTCGCGTTGGCGCGCACGTCCGATCCGCCCTGCTTCTCGGTCATCGCCATGCCGATGGTCAGGCCCGCCTTCTCGGGCGCCGGGCGCGAGGCGGGATCGTAGACGCCGGACATCGCGCCCTTCGTCCAGGTCTCGAACGCCGCGCCGCCTGCGCGCAGGGGCGGGATGGCGGCCGAGGTCATGGTCAGCGGGCAGCAGGCGCCGGGTTCGACCTGCGAGAGCAGGTAGACCATGGCGGCATGGGCGGCGTGGCCGCGGGGCAGGGGGCTGTCCGCCCCGGCCCAGGCCCCGGCGGAGAAGCCGTGCCGCGCGCCCTCGGCCATCACCTTGTGATAGCCGGGGTGGAAGGCGACCTCGTCGATCCGGCGCCCGGCGCGGTCGAAGGGGCGCAGCTCGGGCGGGTTGCGCTCGGCGTCGCGGGCGGCCTCGCGGAAATCGGGGGCGCCGAAGGTTGCGGCGGCGGCGGCGAGTGGGGCGGCGGCACGGGGCGCGGTGCGGGCCACGGCGGCGCGCAGGGGCGCGTCGCCGTCCCACAGCGCCAGCGCGTCGCGCGGCTCGGGCTGGTTGGAGACGTCATGGGTGGCGAGCTCGGCGCGCGGGCGCAGCGGCGTCATGGGGATCTCCGCGGGTTGCCTTGACGGGGGCGTCAGGGAAACCGGGCGGCGGGCCCGGGTCAATGGTGACGTGGCGACGGCGGCGGCGGGATGCCCGGCGCGGGAGACGCGCGGGAGGGCGCCGGGAGGCGTCGCGGGGCGTGGACGCAGGGTCGGATGCGGGGCGCGCGCCGCCCGGGGCGGGTCGGGCGGATGCGGGAAACGGCGGGCTGCATCCTGCAGCCCGCCGCCCCGCCGCGCACGGTCGAACGTTGCCCGGCCGCACCGTGCGCGGCGTAAACAGACGCGAATCCGATCTGGTGGCGAAAGCGACGCGGACCTTCAGTGTCCTGGGGCGAGGAGCCGCCCCTGCCCGGGGGCGGCTCCTCTCGGGTCACGCCTCGGGGCCCCCGTCCCCTGCTGCGGCGCAGACCGTCTCGGGCCGTCCGGTCGCGGCGAAGCGGCGACCGGGGGCGTTTCGTCGGGGGGCCGTCCGCGCGCCCGCCCCGGGGGGGGGCTGCGCGGGCGGCGCGAAGGGCTCAGCCCTTGCGGCGGCGGGCCAGGAAGCCGAGGCCCGCGAGGCCGGCGATCATCATCGGCGCGGCGGCCGGAAGCGGCACGTCGGACACGCCGAGGTTGGACGACGGCGGGGTGAAGCCGCCATTGACCGTCAGGTTGTCGATGCCGGGCCAGTAGCCGGGCAGGCAGTCGTCGTTGCGCTCGGCGAAGCGCATGGTCACGACGCCGCCGATCTGCAGCTCGACCGTGTTCCAGGACCCGTCGCGGGCGGTGCGCAGCTCCTGGTCGAACAGCACCTTGTTGTCGGCGTCGAACAGGGTCAGGCGATAGTCGTGGCCCGCGCGCTCGGCCTGGTAGACGCCCGCGCCGCCGGACCCGTAGGCCGAGGAGATCTCGAAGCTGTTCAGCATCACCGGGCCGTCCAGGAAGCGGATCGAGTTGCCGGTGTTGTAGGTGTTCATCACCAGGAAGTCGCCGTCGGAGCCTTCGAAGCCGTTCGAGGCCTCGTAGCCCGACCACTGCATCGTGCCGGAATCGCCGTGGAACACGTCGAAGGCGAGGTCGGCCGAATAGTCGGCGGCGTCCTCGAAGGTATAGATCGCGGCCGAGGCGGGCGCGGCGGCGGCGGCGGCCGCGACAAGGGCGGCGGCGGCGATGGAAGCGAAGCGCATGGACGGCTCTCCTGGGCGTCATGTCCGCGCCGTCTCGGGCAGATCGGGCGCGGCGGGGGATGATCTGGGTCCGGCGCTTCAGGCCGGGGCCCCGTCATCGCCGGGGACGCGGAGAGGAATAGGCGCGTTCGAGCATCCTGTCACTTGGATACATCCTTAATTTTAGATGGCTTATGCTTAACTCCTTTTAACCTGTACATTCGGCGCATCGGCCTATGCTTTCGGATCTGTGGAGATGTGTTAACGTATCGATGGATACATTAACGCCTCAGCGGCACGGCGCGCGTCAGCGCAGCATCGGGTTGCCGCTCCGGCCCTGGTCGATCGAGGCGCGGCCGCGCTCGAACAGGGTCTGCGACTGCGGGTTGGTCAGGGCCGAGAGGACGCCCTCCTCCTTCGGACCCAGCACCCCGACGCCCGGGGCGATCGTGAAGAAAACGGCGGCCATCACTGCGTCGGTCAGGGGAAGGGGCATCGGTCGGCTCCGGGTCTGAAAGGGTTCAGGAACGGTGGGTCCGACGCTTCAGATCGGGCGCCGGTGGGATCCGGCGATGAACTGAACGTATACTTATCGCGCCGTTAGGACACGGCGTGGGATGGTGAACGGCCCGGCAATCTCTTTAAACGTGTAATCAACCAGGCGCGGGCCGCCGCCCCGCGGAACGCCCCCGCCCCCCGCGCGCACCGGGCTTGCGCGCCGGGGGCCGGAACGCGCTAGGCTCCGCCGCAAATACGCAAACGGGGAGGAGCCCACGCATGATTCTCTATGGTCGCGACCTGTCGCCCTTCGTCCGCCGCGTCGCCATCTGGTGCGCCCTGCAGGGCCGCGAGGTGGAGCGGCGCAAGCTGATGGTCTCGGGCGAGGATTTCGAGACGCTCAAGACCGTGAACCCGGTCGGGCGGGTGCCGATCCTGCAGCTCGAGGACGGCGAGAGCCTGATCGAGACCTGGGCGATCTGCGACTGGCTCGAGGACACCGCCCCCGCGACCGCCCGCCTGGTCCCGGCGGACGGCGTGCCGCGCCGCGCGGTGTTGCAGGAGATCGCCTATGCCAACGGCGCGGCCGAGAAGGCGGTGGCGCTGGTCTATGACCGCCAGCGGCGCCCCGAGGACCTGCACTGGGCCGACTGGCAGGCGCGGCTCGAGGGCCAGGTCGCGGGCGGGCTGCAGGCGATGGAGGCGCATTGCCCCGAGGACGGCTGGCTGCAGGGCCGGGACCGTCCCATGGGCGGCGACGTCGCCTTCGTCTGCGCCCATGACTTCATCGCCGCGATGCACCCGCAGCTGCTCGACGGGACCTGCCCGAAGCTGACCGCGCTGGCCGCGCGCGCCAACGCGATGCCGGAATTCGGGGCGACGAAGCCGGAGGTGTGAGCGTGTCGGACCCCGACGGGCTGGCGCGGCGCTACGAGGCGCTGCTCGCCGAACGCATGAAGGACAGGGCCCCGCAGCTGCGGGCCCTGTTCGACGCGCTGGACCCCGCGGCGCCGCCGCCGGAGGCGGTGCGGCTGTGGATCGAGTCCGACCTTGGCGACCCGGCCCTGCCGCTCCATGTCCGCGCCTTCACCGCGCAGATGACCGAGACCCGGGCGGGCGCGATCGCGCTCGGGGACCTGAACGCGGCGCTGGAAGACCTGCCGCCGCTGCTGACCCCGGAGGAGGAGGACGCCTTCATCCTGTGGGAGGAGGCCGCGGATGGCGGCCGGGTTCACGCGCTGGAGCAGCCGACCGACGACGCGGACCTGTCCGGCCTGCTCATCCCCTGGCTGCGCGGGGCGACCGCGGGCCTGGCCGCGCGCAGCGGGCTGGAGATCGTCTTCGCCTTCCACGACCATCGCGAGACCGTGCTGCACCCGCCGCGCGGCGGCGGGCCGGGGGACAAGGGCGCGGGCGGCGGCGCGGGCGGCGGCGACGGCGATGGCGCGCGCCGGGCCCGCGGCCTCCTCGGGCGGCTCTTCGGCAAACGGGGCTGACAGCCCCCCGCGGCGTTCCCGCCGCAGCCCTTCGGCCACATGGACGCCGCGGCGCACGCGGTTTAGGTTGCGCTGCAACACGATCCTGCGCCGCGGCGGCCCCTCCGGCCCGCGGCGCCCCGCACCCGGCGCCCGGAGGCGCGACGCCCATGCCCGACACGCCCCTCGCATCCGCCCTCGCCACACCCCTGCTGACCCGCGCCGCCGGCTGGGACGCGGTGCGCGCCGGCTTCCGCTGGCCCGCCCCCTTCCGCGGCCCGGACGCGGCGCCCTTCAACATCGCCGAGGCCGTCTGCGGGCGCTGGGCGCGCGCCAATCCCAACGGCCTCGCGCTCATCCATCTCGACCGGCACCTCAACCCCGCCCGCTGGTCCCATGGCGCGCTGTGGGAGGCGTCGGGCCGCCTCGCCTCCGCCTTCGCCGCCCATGGCCTGGCGCGCGGGAGCCGCGTCGCGCTGGTCCTGCCGCAAAGCCCCGAGGCGCTGATCACCCACCTCGCCTGCTGGCGTCTCGGCGCGGTCTCGGTCCCCCTCTTCACCCTGTTCGGCGAGGACGGGCTGCGCTACCGCATGGCCGACAGCGGCGCCGTCTTCGCGGTGACCGACGCCGAGGACATGGCCAAGATCGACGCCATCCGCGCCGACCTGCCCGCGCTGCGGCAGGTGTTCTGCATCGACGGCCCTATGGGTGGCGCGCTGGGGCTGATGGAGGAAGCGGCGCGCGCCTCGGCCCCGCCCCCGACCGCGGCGACGACCTTCGCGGACCCGGCCTTCATCTCCTACACCTCGGGCACCACCGGGCCGCCCAAGGGGGCGCTGCACGGGCACTCGGTGCTGCTCGGCCACATGCCGGGCTTCGAGGCGCATCACGATTTCGCCCCCCATGACGGCAGCCTGTTCTGGACCCCGGCGGACTGGGCCTGGATGGGGGGCCTGTGCAACCTGCTGCTGCCCGCGCTGGCTTACGGCTCGCCCGTCCTGTCGCACCGCATGGCGCGGTTCGACGCCGAGGGCGCGTGCTGGATCATGGCCCAGGAAGGCGTGCGCCGGGCCTTCCTGCCGCCCACCGCGCTGAAGCTGATGCGCGCGGTGAAGAACCCGCGGGGGCTGGGCGTGAAGCTCGCCTCCGTCGGCTCGGCGGGCGAGGCGCTGGGCGCCGAGCTGCTGGACTGGGGCGTCGGGGCGCTGGGCCTGACGATCAACGAGTTCTTCGGCCAGACCGAGGCGAACCTGGTGCTGACCAACGCCTCCTCCGTCTTCGCGCCGAAGCCCGGGAGCGCCGGGCGCTCCGCCCCCGGCCACAACGTGTGCATCATCGACGCCGAGGGCCGCGCCCTGCCGCCGGGCGAGGATGGCGAGATCGCGGTGGACGCGCCGAACCCGACCATGTTCCTGCGCTACTGGAACCTGCCCGAGAAGACGGCCGAGAAATACGCCGTGGACCCCGAGACGGGCGTGCAGCGCCTGCGCACCGGCGACGTGGGGCGGATCGACGAGGAGGGGCATGTCTTCTTCTCCTCCCGCGCCGATGACGTGATCACCACCTCGGGCTACCGCGTGGGGCCGTCGGAGGTGGAGGACTGCCTCGCCGGTCATCCCGACGTCGCCATGGCCGGGGTGATCGGCGTGCCGGACCCGGTGCGCACCGAGGTGATCCGCGCCTATGTCGTGACCGCGCCCGGGGCGCAGGTGGATGCGGAGAAGCTGGAGGCGGAGCTGATCGCGCGGGTGCGCGGGCGCCTCTCGCCCCACCTCGCGCCGCGGCGGGTCGAGGTGATCGACGCCCTGCCGATGACCGCCACGGGCAAGATCATGCGGCGCGAATTGAAGCGCCGCGCGCAGGCCCAGGCCCAGCAGGGCGAGGGCTGAGGCGCGCGCGGGCCGGGGCGCGCGGGGCGGGCATGAAAAAGGGGGCCGCGGCGGCCCCCTTTCCCCCCTCGCGGCGCGCCGGGATCAGATCCCCAGCAGCGCCTTGGCCCGGGTCAGCATCGCGCCCCGTTCCACCAGCCCGGTCAGCCCGCCATTGATCCGCAGGGTGATCCCGCGCAGGTCGTCCCGGTCGGCCAGGCGGCTCAGCCCCGCATCGTCCCAGAACCAGCCCGCCGTCTCGACCGAAAGGCAAGGATCCTGAGCCGCCAGCGCGGGATCCGCCAGCAGCTCGGCCTTGCAGCCCATCGCCGCGCCGAAGCGGGCGTAGTTCGCCCGGCCGGTCAGCTGGATCAGCCCCCGGCCCTTGAAGCGCGGCCCGTCGCCGGGGCGGTCATTGCCGAGATCGGCGCGGCCTTCATAGGCGCTGCCGGAGGCGAGTTCCTCGAGCCAGCGCAGCTGCCCGCTCTCATGCCCCACCTGGGCCAGGAAATGCGCCGCGCGCAGCTCCTCCGACAGCCCGCGGCGGTCCATCATCGCCAGCAGCTTCGGCCCGAGCCGCTCGAGCCGCGCCGCCGGGGCCGAGGGCCAGAGCAGGCGCAGCAGCTGCATCGACGGGCCCCTGGGCAGGGCCGCGGCCATCAGCGCGCCGATCAGCACGCCGCCCGCATCCGCCGCGCCGTCGCGGCCCCCGGTCAGCGCGATCTGCGCCATCGACAGCGACACCGCGGTGCGCGGCCCCCAGCGGCCGTCGACCGCGAGGCCCCCGGCCATCGCGGGCAGGGCGCCCGCGGCGGCGGCGGCGTTGATCAGCCGCTGCACCATCGCCACGTCGCGCCGCAGGTTGCGCCGCCGCGGGCCGACCCCGGCGGACAGAAGCCGGGTCGGGCCCGTAGCGGGGCGCGGCGCGTCGGGACGGTCATCGTCCTGGGCGCGCGCGGGGGCCGCATCCGCGGCCTCGGCCGCCGCCCGCGCGGCGCGGGCCGGGGCGGCCCCGGCCTCGGCCCCGCGGCGCGAAGGCGCGAGCGCGGGCCCGAGCACCCGCGCCAGCGCCGCCCCGGCCCGGGACAACGCCGCGCGCAGGCCCCGGGGCAGGACGGCGGACGGATCGAAAGACAAAGGCGCCGTGGACATGGCGACCTCCTGTAAGTGTTGCGGCATTTCAGGGAATTGCTGCGGTAAATCATACGCTTGCAAAGTTTCTGAGAAGTTTACGCCAATTTCGTCCGTCCCCGCCCCCCGCACCGGGTGATCCGCCCCGCCGCGCCCTGCGTAACAGAGCATGAACGCCGCCCCGCGGCGCCGACCCCGCTCTCCCCCCCCGCGAAGGAGCCGCCCCCGTGACGACCCCGACCCTTCTCTGGCTGCGCCGGGACCTTCGGCTGGACGACCATCCCGCGCTTTACGCCGCCCTCGGGCGCCGCGGGCCGGTGATCCCGGTCTTCATCCTCGACCCCGAGACCGAGGCGCTGGGCGCGGCCCATCGCTGGCGGCTGGCGGAATCGCTCGATAGCCTCGGCAAGGCGCTCGAGGGCCTCGGCTCGCGCCTCGTCCTGCGCCGCGGCGACGCCCTCGAGACGCTCCGCGCCCTGGCGCAGGAGACGGGGGCGACGGGCGTGCGCTGGTCGCGCCTCTATGACCGCGCCGCCCGCGCGCGGGACGAGAAGGTGAAGGCCGCGCTGAAGGAGGACGGGCTCGACGTGCGCTCCTGCAACGGGTCGCTGATCTTCGAGCCGTGGGAGGTCGAGACCCAGGCGGGCGGCTTCTACAAGGTCTACTCGCCCTTCGCCCGCGCCGCCCGCGCGCTGGAAATCCCCGAGCCGCTTTCCCCCGTCGGCGCCATCCCCGCGCCGGACGAATGGCCCGCCTCGGACGCCCTCTCCGACTGGGCCCTCGGCGCCGACATGCGCCGCGGCGCCGCCGTGCTGGCCCGCCACGCGGCGGTGGGCGAGGAGGCCGCGCGCGACCGGCTCGACGCCTTCCTCGAAGACAAGGCCGAGGCCTACAAGGCCGAGCGCGACCGGCTCGATCTCGACGCCTGTTCGGGCCTGTCCGAGAACCTCGCTTACGGCGAAATCTCCCCCCGCCGGATCTGGCAGGCGACCCGCGACCGCGGCCCGGACGGCAAGGGAAGTGAGCATTTCCTGTCCGAGGTGCTGTGGCGCGAATTCGCCTATCACCTCGTCCATCACACCCCGCGGATCGAGACCGGCAACTGGCGCGAGGAATGGGACGCCTTCCCCTGGCGGGACGACAACGCGGACGCCGAGGCCTGGCGGCGCGGCATGACCGGGGTGGACCTGGTGGATGCCGCGATGCGCGAGGTCTACGTCACGGGCCGGATGCACAACCGCGCCCGGATGCTCGTCGCCTCCTACCTCACCAAGCACCTGATGACCCATTGGCGCGTGGGCGAGGCGTGGTTCCGCGACGTGCTGACCGACTGGGACCCGGCCTCGAACGCCATGGGCTGGCAGTGGACCGCCGGCTCCGGCCCCGACGCGGCGCCCTTCTTCCGCATCTTCAACCCCGACGGCCAGGCCGAGAAATTCGACGCCGAGGCGCGCTATCGCGACCATTGGCTGAAGGGCAAGGGCGCCGAGGAGTTCTACGCCGCCATCCCGAAAAGCTGGGGGATCGACGCGCAAACCCGCCGCCCGGCCGAGCCGATCATGCCCCTCAAGCCCGGGCGCGAACGCGCGCTCGAGGCCTACGAGGCGCTGAAGGCGGCCTGAGCGCTTGAAACCGACGCGCCGCGGCGGACGTTCCTTCGGGGACGCCCGCCCGGTCCCGCCGCCCGGTCTCCCGGACGACGGCCCTCCGCAGAAGACCCCCCGCAGAAGATCCCGCAGAAGATCCCGCAGAAGACCCCGAGGAGTTCCCCCAGTGAAGATCGCCGTCATCGGCGCCGGCATTTCCGGCATCGGCGCCGCCCTCGCCCTTCAGGACCGCCACGAGGTCTCCCTCTTCGAACGGGACGCCCGCTTCGGCGGCCATGCCAACACGGTCGATGCCCCGCGTGTCGGCGCCCGATCCGAGGGGAAGACGGTGGCGGTCGACACCGGCTTCATCGTTTTCAACCAGCGCAACTACCCCAACCTGTGCGGGCTGTTCGAACATCTCGGCGTCCCCACCAAGTGGTCGGACATGAGCTTCGGCTTCTCCCTCTCGGGCGGGTCCTATGAGTACGCCTGCGACGACCTCGACCGGCTCTTCGCCCAGCGCCGCAACGCCTTCAACCCGCGGCACCTGAAGATGCTGCGCGAGGTTCTGCGCTTCAATGCCATCGCCCCGGCGGAGCTTGAGAGCGGTGATCTCGAGGACGTGACCCTCGGCGACTGGATCGCGAAGCGCGGCTTCTCGGACGTCTTCCGCGACCGGTTCATCCTGCCCATGGGCGGCGCGATCTGGTCCTGCTCCACCCGCCGGATGCTGGACTTCCCGGCCCGGTCCTTCATCGCCTTCTTCCGCAACCACGACCTGATGACCGGCCTCGACCCCGCGCAGCGCTGGCGCACGGTGGACGGGGGCAGCCGCGAATACGTCTCGCGCGCCGTCGCCCGCCTCGGGGATGCGGCGCAGGCGGGCCGCGCCGTGACGGGGGTGGAGCGGATCCCTGGCGGCGTGCGCGTCGGCTTCCGCGGGGCCGAGGCCGAGCGCTTCGACAAGGTGATCTTCGCCACCCATGCCGAGGACACGCTGGACCTCCTGCTCGACGCGTCGCACGAGGAACGCTCGCTGCTCTCGGCCTTCCCGTTCTCCTCCAACCGCGCGGTGCTGCATTCCGACCCCGCGCTGATGCCGCGGCGGCGCAAGGTGTGGTCGAGCTGGAACTTCCTCTCGGACGGCGCCGCGAAGGATGCCGAGCGGCCCGCCCAGGTCACCTACTGGATGAACCGCCTGCAGGGCCTGCCCGAGGACACGCCGCTCTTCGTCTCGCTCAACCCCTCGCGGGAGATCCGGGACGAGCTGATCCACGGCGAATTCGCCTATGAGCACCCGCTGTTCACCGCCCGCGGCTTCCGCGCCCAGCGGGACATGCACCTGATCCAGGATCGCGGCGGGGTGCTGCATGCCGGGGCCTGGATGGGCTACGGTTTCCACGAGGACGGGCTGCGCGCGGGGCTGGAAGCCGCGGCGGTCCTCGGCGCCCGCCCGGCCTGGGCGCGCGACGTGACCGCCCCCGCGGCCCCCGCGCAGGCGGCCGAGTGACCGGGCGCGCGGCGGCGAGGCCGGGGACGAGGGTGAGGAGCACGGCATGACGGCGATGGCCCGCATCGAGGCGCAGGAGACCGGGACGGCCCCCGCCGCCCCCGCGCCCGCGCGCCGTCCCGACGTGCTGTCGGGCGGCGGGCGGGTCTACGAGACCTCGGTCATGCACCTGCGCCTCTCGCCCCGCCGGCACCAGTTCCGCTACCGGGTCTGGACCATGCTGCTCGATGTCGACCGGATCGAGGAGACCCTCGCGCCCCTGCGCTGGACCGGGACCGGGCGCTTCGCCCCCGTCGCCCACCGCAACGCCGATCACGGCCCGCGCGACGGATCCGCCCTGCGCCCCTGGGCCGAGGCGCAGCTCGCCCGCGTCGGCGTGCCCGCGCCCGCCCATATCGGGCTGCTGGCCCTTCCGCGCATCTTCGGGCGGGCGTTCAACCCGCTCTCGCTCCACTATTGCTGGGACGAGGCCGCGCGGCTCACGGCGGTGATCGCCGAGGTGAAGAACACCTTCGGCGACCAGCACGCCTACGTGCTGACGGCCGAGACGCCGGGCGCGAAGGTGCTGCGCACCGCCAGGGACAAGCATTTCTTCGTCTCGCCCTTCATGGACATGGATCAGCGCTACCGCTTCGATCTGCCCGAGCCGTCCGAGACCCTGCGCATCCTGATCCGCCAGGGCGCGCCCGGCGGGCCCGACCGGCTGATCGCCGCCCAGACCGGGACGGCGCTGCCCCTGGGCGACGCGACCCTGCGGCGCCTCGCGCTGCGCACGCCGCTGCACGGCCTCAAGGCCCCGCTGGCGATCCACTGGGAGGCGCTGCGACTCGCGCTCAAGGGCGTGCCCTTCCTCGGCCATCCCGGCGACGACGCGGTGTTCGCGCCCGGCGCGCGCAACCCAGGCGGGTGATTCAAAGGGGGCGGGGCCGCCTTGAAGTGTAAAATTCGCCTCGATTCCGCCCAGGACCCTCGACGGAGCGCCGCCGCGCTTCACATCATTTCCGAATGCCAGACGATCAGAAGACGGAGCCGCCCATGACCATGTCCATGCCCGCCCGGAGCTTCGCCGGCGCCGACGCCGCCCCCCTTCCGGGGGCGCGGCGTGGACCGGTCCTGACCAGCCTGCGCGGGGCGAAGGACCTGCCGCGCTGGTTCGGCGCCGTCTTCGACACCGTCTCCGGGCTGCGCCGGGGCCGCGTGCGCTTCACGCTGCCCGACGGGCGCGTCTTCGCCGCCGAGGGGCGCGAGGCGGGGCCGGACGCCGAGGTGCTGGTGCGCGACGCCCGCCTCTTCGCGCGGATGATCCGGGACGGGGAGATGGGCTTCGCCGAGGGCTATCTTGACGGCTGGTGGGACACGCCGGACCTGCAGGCGGTGCTCGACCTCGCGCTGCTGAACAACGAGAGCGTCTCGCGCCGCTTCGGGGGCGCGGCGCTGGTGCGCGCGGCCCTGCGCCTGCGGCACTGGATGAACCGCAACACGAAGGCCCAGGCCCGGCGCAACATCGCCGCCCATTACGACCTCGGGAACGATTTCTACGCGCTCTGGCTCGACCGCTCGATGACCTATTCCTCGGCCCTGTTCCGCGACGGCGGCGCCGGGGCGGGGGAGACGATGGAAGAGGGGCAGGCCAGCAAGTACGCCGCGCTCCTCGACGCCATGAACCCGCCCGCGGGCGGCCACGTGCTCGAGATCGGCTGCGGCTGGGGCGGTTTCGCCGAATACGCCGCCAAGGCGCGGGGCCTGAAGGTCACCGCCCTGACCATCAGCAAGGAGCAGCACGATTTCGCCGCCGCCCGGATGCAGCGCGAGGGGCTGTCGGAGCAGGTCGAGATCGTGATGCGCGATTACCGCGACGAGACGGGGTCCTATGACGGCATCGGCTCGATCGAGATGTTCGAGGCGGTGGGCGAGCGGTACTGGCCCGCCTATTTCTCGGCCGTCCATGACCGGCTGCGCCCCGGCGCGCGGGCCACGATCCAGTCGATCACCATCGCCGACCCGCTGTTCGACGGATACCGCAAGGGCGTCGACTTCGTTCAGAAATACATCTTCCCCGGCGGGATGTTGCCCTCTCCCACCCGTTTCCGGGAACAGGCGGGCGCGGCGGGTCTTTTGCTGGACGGATCGGTCGAATTCGGCGCATCTTACGCCGAAACGCTGCGGCGCTGGCGGGCGACGTTCAACGCGCGGTGGGACGAGATCGAGCCGATGGGCTTCGACGACCGCTTCCGCCGCATGTGGGACTTCTACCTCGCCAGCTGCGCCGCCTGCTTCATGGCGGGGACGACGGACGTCTCGCAATTCACCCTGTCGCGCCCCGGCTGACCCGCCGGGCGCGGCGGCGCCCGGACGGATGGAACACGCATGAGGTCCACGCTTCCCGAGATCGTGTCGTCGAGCAACCGGCTCGCCTCGGCCGCGCTGCTGGCGCTCGCCGCGGCGGGGACGGTCTTCACCGCGCTGGCGGTGGACCCGATGCATCCCGACGCCTCGCTGCGCCCGATCTACGGCGCGGCGATGATGTGCGGGGCGCTGGCGGGCTGGCTGCACATGCGCCGCGGCCTTGGCGACGGGATCGGCCGCGCGGCGCTGGGCGGGGTCAGCGCGGCGATCTCGGGGCTGATCTATTTCATGTTCTTCGCCGGGCTGCGGCAGGTGGTGCGGGTCTACAACTTCACCCAGTTCAAGTCGGTGGCCGAGCTGCTGGAATACATGATCGAGCGGATGGTCGACGTGTTCTGGATCGCCGCCGGGCCGCCGACGCTGTTCACGATCCTGATCGGCGGCGCCCTGGCGGGGATGTTGTCCGAGGCGATCCGCCTCTGGTGGGACTGACCGGGCGGCCCGACCCGGCCTTCGTCTTCCCCCGCCTCTTCCCCCCGCCTCGTCTCCTCCCGCCTTGCCGGCCGCGCCGCCGCCGCCGGACCAAGCGGCGCGCCTCGCCGCCTGCGTCGCGCGTCCCGGCCCTTTGCGGCGTCTCTCTTCTCCGCGCCGCCGCGCGGCCTTGAACCGGGCCGCGCCCGCGCCACCCTCCCGGGTTCCATGAGCGACGGCGGAGGCGACAGGTGAGCGGCGACCGGACCAGGCCCCTTTCGCGGCGCAGCCTCGCCGCCTACGCGGCCCCCGCGGCGCCGCTGGGGATGCTCTACTTCCCGGTCTACGTCTACCTGCCGCCGCTCTATGCCGCGCGGGGGCTGGACCTCGCGACCCTCGGCGCGATCCTGCTCGGCGCCCGGCTGCTCGACGCGGTCACCGACCCGGCCATGGGCGCGCTCTCGGACCGGCTCCCCAGCCGCTGGGGGCGGCGCAAGCCCTGGCTGGCCGTCTCCGCCCTCCCCATCCTGATCGCCGCCTGGGCGCTGTTCCTGCCGCCCGCGGCGCCCTCGGCGGCCTGGTTCGGGCTGTGGCTGACGGCGCTGACCCTCGGCTGGACCATGGCGATGACGCCCTATTACGCCTGGGGGGCCGAGCTTCACGGCGATTACGCGGAACGGGTCCGCGCCGCCTCCTGGCGCGAGAGCGCGGGGCTGGTCGGCGCGGTCCTCGCCGCCGGGCTCTACGCCGCCGCCGCGGGGGGCGCGCCGGCCCCCGCCGCGGCCCCCGGGGCGGACCCGGCGGCGGGGGCCGGCGCCGCGGACGGCGCGGCGGGGCTGGCGCTGGTCTTCGCCGCGCTCGCCGTGCTGCTGCCGCTGGGGGTGGCCGCGGCGACGCTCGTGGCGCCCGAGCCGCCGGACCTCTCGCGCCGCCGCCTGCCGCTGCGGGGCGCGCTGGGCGACGTGCTGCGCGCGCCCGGCTTCCGCCGCCTGCTGCCCGCGCATTTCGTCAACGGGCTGGCCAACGGGCTGCCCGCGGCGCTGTTCCTGTTCTACACCGAGCACGTGATCGGCCGCCCCGACCTCGCCGGGCCGCTGCTGGCCCTCTATTTCCTCGCCGCCGTCGCGGGCGCGCCGCTCTGGACGCGGCTGGCGCGCCGGTACGAGAAACCGGCGATCTGGCGGGCGGCCATGGTCTATGCCTGCGCGGTCTTCGCCTGCGCGCTGGCGCTGGGCGAGGGGGACGCCTGGCCCTTCGCCGCCATCGCGCTGCTGTCGGGCCTCGCGCTCGGGGCCGACCTGGCGCTGCCCGCGGCGATGCTGGCGGACGTGGCCGAGGGCGACGCGGCCGCGGCGGGCGAGCAGCGCACGGGCCTGTTCTTCGCCGCCTGGTCGGTGGCCAGCAAGGCGGCGCTGGCGGTCTCGGGCGGGGCCGCGCTCTGGGCGCTCGACGGGGCGGGCTTCGCCGCCTCGGGGGCGAACGACGCGCGGGCGCTCTGGGCGCTGGCGCTGCTCTATGCCGGGGCGCCGGTGGCGCTGAAGCTGCTGGCGGTGGCGCTGATGCGCGGCTACCGGCTGTCGCGCGCGGCGCAGGCGGCGGCGCGGGCGCGGCTCGAGGACGGCGCAGCCGGGGCGTGAGCGCGCGGCCGTTTCTGCCCGCAATGGTTGCAGCTCCGCCTGCAAGACAACCTAGCGTCACACGTTCACATTGTGGTAATGATGCGGGCGCGCAGGTCAGGGGGCCTGCGCGCGACATCGCCTTTCCGTGCCATCGCCTTCCTTCGGGGGATCATTCACATGCGCGCCATTTCCGCCCTCGCCGCCGCCGCGGCGCTGTTCGCCACCACCGCAAGCGCGGTTCCCGTCGCCGTCGACCTTTCCGGCTGGACCTCGGAGGGCGCCGGCACCTGGACCGTGCAGACCGGCAACGATTCGGTCCTGCAGACTCAGAACGGCTCGCCGACCGTGTTCTACTCCGCCGGGAACAGCCAGGGCCTTGCGCTCGCCGGCCAGATCACCGTGCAGACCACGAGCGACGACGACTTCATCGGTTTCGTGCTCGGCTATCACGCCGGCGACCTGTCCAACGCCTCGGCCGACTTCCTGCTGATCGACTGGAAGCAGCTCAACCAGGGCCTCTACAGCGGCACCGGGACCGCCGGTCTCGCCATCAGCCGCGTCACCGGCGTGCTAGGCGACAATTCCGGCGCCTGGTGGCATGACCCGACCAACAACGTGAACGAGATCCAGCGCGCCGCCACCCTCGGCGCCACCGGCTGGGCCGACAACACCACCTATGACTTCGAACTGGTGTTCCAGCCCACCGTCGCGCAGGTCTATGTGAACGGCGCGCTCGAGCTGAACATCACCGCCGCCGACGCGGGCGTGACCAGCTTCAACAACGGCGCCTTCGGCTTCTACAACTACAGCCAGCCGAACGTCCTCTACGCCGGCATCACCGAGGAGACGGCCCCGCCGCTCGGCGACGTGCCGCTGCCCGCGGGCGCGCTGCTGCTGCCCGCCGCGCTGCTCGGCCTCGGCGCCCTGCGCCGCCGCGCCTGACCGGGGGCAGGGGGGAGCGGATTTTTTCCTTTCCCCCCGCCGCCGCCCCGGGCATCCTGCGCGCGCAATTCCAGCGAAGGACCACGCCGCCATGGCCGGAGGCCTCTTTACCACCCGTCGCGCCTGAGGGCCCCTTCGCATCCCCCCGCGAAGGGCCGCCCCTTCGCGCGACGATTTCACCGACCGCCGGTCCCCATGGGCCGGCGGTCTTGCTTTCCCCGCCCCGCATGGTATCCGCGGGGCGACCCGACATCCGAAGGACAGGAGACAGCCATGCAGGGCCTCGACGAGCTGCGCGGCAAGTATATCGACCAGATCGCGGGCGCTGCCGACGAAGGCGCGCTCGAGGCGATCCGCGTCGCCGCCCTGGGCAAGAAGGGCGAAGTCAGCCTGAAGATGCGCGAGCTGGGCAAGATGACGCCGGAGGAGCGCAAGGAAGCGGGCCCCGCGCTCAACGCGCTGAAGGACGAGATCGGCTCGGCCATCGGCGCCGCGAAATCCGCCCTCGCCGACGCCGCGCTGTCCGAACGCCTGAAGGCCGAGTGGCTGGACGTCACGCTCGACCCGCGCCCGGCGCGCCGGGGCACCATCCACCCGGTCAGCCAGACGATGGAGGAGGTCGCCGCGATCTTCGCCGACATGGGCTTCGCCTGGGCCGAGGGGCCGCAGATCGAAAGCGACTGGTACAATTTCGACGCGCTCAACATGGCGCCCGAACACCCCGCGAGGCAGGAGCATGACACCTTCTTCATGCACCGCGCCGAGGGGGACGAGCGCCCGCCCCATGTGCTGCGCACCCATACCTCTCCGGTCCAGATCCGCGCGATGGAGAAGCAGGGCGCCCCGATCCGCGTGATCGCGCCGGGCCGCGTCTATCGCTGCGACTATGACCTGACCCACACGCCGATGTTCCACCAGGTCGAGGGCCTCGCCGTCGACAAGGACATCTCCATGGCCAACCTCAAATGGGTGCTGCAGGAATTCTGCCGCGCCTTCTTCGAGGTGGAGCAGGTGGAACTGCGCTTCCGCGCCTCCCACTTCCCGTTCACGGAGCCGTCCGCCGAGGTCGACATCCGCTGCTCCTGGGAAGGCGGCTCCTTGAAGCTCGGCGAGGGCGACGACTGGATGGAGATCCTGGGCAGCGGCATGGTCCATCCCAACGTGCTGCGCGCCGCGGGGGTGAACCCGGACGAGCAGCAGGGCTTTGCGTTCGGCATCGGCATCGACCGGATCGCCATGCTGAAATACGGCATCCCCGACCTGCGCGCCTTCTTCGACAGCGACCTGCGCTGGCTGCGCCATTACGGCTTCCGCAGCCTCGACGTGCCGACGCTGCACGGGGGGTTGTCGGCGTGAAGCGTGACGCTGGCATCATCCGAGAGCTTCTCTTTGAGATCGAGGAGAACGACGGCTTCGCCATTGGCAAAAGGCGTCAGGCGAATGCGCAGCGGAACTTCACCGATGCGAGGCTGTACCACACCCTGCTTATGCTCGATGAGGGGCTGCTCGCTGAGGTTGGTGACGCCTCTTCCTATGTCCGAATGACCGCTGCGGGGCACGACTTCCTTGATGCGGTTCGCGATGAGACCGTTTGGGCGAAGACGAAGGCGAAACTTAAGGAGGCGGGTGGCGACATAACTACCGGTACTGTCAAGGCCGTCGCCATAAGCTTCTTGAAGGACAAGCTCGGGGCTATCAGCGATTTGATAACCCCATGATCTACCTCGCCATCGCCCTCATCGCCGCCGGCACGCTCGCGTTCCTCTACACCCGCAAGCAGATGACCGACGCGGCCAATGCGGGGGCGGTCGAGGGGCTCGGCAAGGACCAGGCGCGGGCGGAATACGACGATATCCGCAATCAGATCGCCACCTGGTACGCGGGCATGGCCGGGGGCCCGGCGCTGGCGCATAACGGTCCCCTCGGGGCCGAGGACCAGATGCGCTTCCAGCGGCGCGAGATCGAACGCCTCGCCGAACGGGGCGCATGGATGATGGACCGCATCCGCGGGCTGGAGGGGGCGCAGACCGGCCCCGCCCAGCGGGTGCGCTACAAGATGGAACTGATCGAGGCCGCGCGCCGCCAGGCGCTGCAGCCCTCAGAACGGGACTGAGACGATGAAATTCACCCTCTCCTGGCTCAAAGAGCATCTCGAGACCGAGGCGAGCCTCGACCAGATCCTCGACGCGCTGACCGATCTCGGGCTCGAGGTCGAAGGCGTGGAAGACCCGGCCGAGACCCTGGGCTGCTTCACCATCTGCCGCGTCAAACACGCCGAGAAGCACCCCGACGCCGACAAGCTCAACCTGTGCAAGGTCGAGGCGTGGCTGGACGGGCCCGACAAGCCGCCGCATGAAATCCAGGTGGTCTGCGGCGCGCCCAACGCGCGCACCGGCCTCGTGGGCGTCTTCGCCAACAATGGCGACTACGTTCCGGGCACGGACCTGCTCCTGAAGCCCACCAAGATCCGCGGCGTCGAATCCAACGGGATGCTCTGCTCGGAACGCGAGCTGATGATCTCGGACGATCATGACGGCATCATCGACCTGCCCGAGGACGCCCCCCTCGGCGCCCGCTTCATCGACTATGCGGGCCTGAACGACCCGGTGATCGAGATCGCCATCACCCCCAACCGCCCCGACGCGCTGGGCGTGGCCGGGGTCGCGCGCGACCTCGCCGCCCGCGGCATCGGCACGCTGAAGACCCCCGCCATCGAGGCGATCCCCGGCGGGTATGAGAGCCCGATCCGCGTGGAACTGGCGCCCGAGGTCGCGGACAAGGCCTGCCCGCTCTTCGTCGGGCGCTACATCCGCGGCGTGAAGAACGGCCCCTCGCCGGACTGGGTGCAGCGGCGCCTGAAGGCCATCGGCCTGCGCCCGATCTCGGCGCTCGTCGATGTGACCAACCTGCTGACCTATGACCGCAACCGCCCGCTCCACGTCTTCGACGCGGACAAGGTGCATGGCGGCGTCATCCGCGCCCGCTCGGCCCAGCACAACGAGGAGCTGCTGGCCCTCGACGGCAAGACCTACCGGCTCGAGCCCGGCATGACCGTGATCGCCGACGAGGCGATGGCCGAGGGCATCGGCGGCGTGATGGGCGGCGAGGTCTCGGGCTGCACCGAGGACACCGTCAACGTCTTCGTCGAGTCCGCCTATTTCGACCCGATCCGCACCGCCATGACCGGCCGCGCGCTGAAGATCAACTCGGACGCCCGCTACCGGTTCGAGCGCGGGATCGACCCCGAGTTCACCCGCGACGGGCTGGAGCTGGCGACGAAGCTGATCCTCGACTGGTGCGGCGGCGAGGCCTCGGAGGTCGTCGTGGCCGGCGCCGTGCCGGACACCGCCCGCGCCTACCGTGTCGACCCCGCCCGCGTGCAGTCGCTGGTCGGCATGGACATCCCCGAGGCGGAGCAGCGCGCCAGCCTCACCGCCCTCGGCTTCCGGATCGAGGAGACGGCGGACGGGCTGATGGCCCATGTCCCCTCCTGGCGCCCGGACATCCTCGGCGAAGCGGACCTGGTCGAGGAGGTCGCCCGCGTCGCCTCGCTGACCAAGCTGCCCGCGACGCCCCTGCCGCGTCCCGCCGCGGGCGTCACCGCGAAAACGCTGACCCCGATGCAGCAGCGCCAGCGCACCGCGCGCCGGGCGCTGGCCGCGCTCGGGTTCAACGAATGCGTGACCTACTCCTTCGTGGCCGAGAAGGAAGCGAAGCTGTTCGGCGGCGGCGATGATGCCATGCGCCTCGAGAACCCGATTTCGTCCGAGCTCTCGCACATGCGCCCCGACCCGCTGCCGGCGCTGCTGGCCGCCGCCGCCCGCAACCAGGCCCGCGGCATGGGCGATCTCGCGCTGTTCGAGGTCGGCCCCGGCTTCACCGGCGGCGAGCCCGGGGAGCAGCGGCTGGTGGCGTCCGGCGTCATCACCGGCGCCACCGCCCCGCGCCACTGGTCCGGCGCCCGCCGCCCGGTGGACATGTATGACGCCAAGGGCGCCGTCACCGCGGTGCTCGAGGCGATCGGCGCCCCGACCGCCCGCCTGATGGTGCGCCGCGAGGCCTCCGAATGGTATCACCCCGGCCGCTCGGCGCTGCTGTCGCTCGGGCCCAAGAACGTGCTGGCCGAGTTCGGCGAGCTGCACCCCAAGGTGCTCGACGCGATGGACGTGAAGGGCTCGGCGATGGCCTTCACCATCCTCCTGGAAAACCCGCCCTTCCCGAAGAAGGCCGGGCCGAACCGCGGCGCGCTGGATGCGTCCGACCTGCAGGCGGTGGAGCGGGACTTCGCCTTCGTCGTCGACGCCGAGGTCGAGGCCGAGACCATGCTGCGCGCGGCGCGGTCCGCCGAGAAGAAGTTGATCGAGGACGCCGCCGTCTTCGACATCTTCGAGGGCAAGAAGGCGGCCGAAAGCCTCGGGGAAGGCAAGAAGTCGGTGGCGCTGTCCGTCCGGCTCCAGCCCCGCGACAAGACGCTGACCGAGAAGGAGATCGAGGCCGTGGCCGACAAGGTCGTCGCCGCGGTCGTCAAGGCCACCGGCGGCGCGCTGCGCGGCTGATCCCGCGCCGCGCCCCGACGCTGCGTCACCCCCGCGGGCCGGAAGGTCCGCGGGGGTTTTTCGTAGCGCCCGGCCCCGCGGGGCAGGCTTCGTTCATGGCGCAGGCATGCGCGGGGGCGTAGCCTTCACCTGCCGCACCGCGCGGGCGCCGCAGGCCCGCCGGGACGGAACCGATTTCAAAGGAGGGGCGGAATGCTCAAGGAATTCAAGGAATTCGCCGTAAAGGGCAATGTGGTCGACATGGGCGTCGGCATCGTCATCGGCGCGGCCTTCACCACCATCGTCAAAAGCTTCGTCGATGACATCGTCAACCCGATCCTCGGGATCTTCACCGGGGGCATCGATTTCTCGGGCCTGTTCCTGAACCTCTCGGGGCAGGAGGTGGAGAGCGCCGCGGCGGCCAAGGAGGCGGGCCTCGCCGTCGTCACCTATGGCGTGTTCATCAACGCCGTCATCAGCTTCATGATCGTCGCCTGGGTGCTGTTCTTCGTGATCCGCGGGATCAACCACCTGAAGAAGATGTCCGAGGAAGAGGTGGTCGAGGCGCCGGAAAAGGCCCCCGAGGTGCCCGCCGACGTGGCGCTGCTGTCGGAAATCCGGGACCTGCTCAAGGCCCAGAAGGCGTGAGCCCGCCCCGCGCGTCGCCCGGCCTCAGCGCCCGCCGTCGCCCACCAGCACGAATGCGGCCCAGTAGAACGGGTCCGAGGTGGCCGGGTCGGCGCGCACCGCCCGCTGCGCCGCGCTCAGCGCCTCGGTATA
>NZ_JBOCEF010000058.1:0-25035 GCF_050586345.1 Rhodovulum sp. DZ06 | reverse complement strand
CCCCCCCCCCCCCCCCCCCCCCCCCCCCCCCCCCCCCCCCCCCCCCCCCCCCCCCCCCCCCCCCCCCCCCCGCCCCCTCCCGGGCCTCGAAATTTCCCGCGGGAAGGCTTGACCGGGAGGGGGCGCGTCACCAGCTATGTAAATGTGAATAACATTCACATCACCTGAGAACGGGAATGGAGATTATGGAACGCATCAAGGACTGGCTGATTCAGGCGCAGGCGCAGCTGGATGAGTGGGGGAGGCCCGCCTGGATCGCCCTCATGGTCTTCGGCTTCGTCTTCTTCGGCCCCCTGGGGCTGGTGGTTCTCTTTTACATGATCTGGAGCGGACGCATGGGCTGCAGCAAATCCGAACGCAAACATCGCTTTGGCCGCAAGGGCTTCGCCCCCACCGGCAACTCCGCCTTCGACGCCTACCGCGAGGAGACGCTCAAGCGCCTCGAGGAGGAGCAGGGCGCCTTCGAGGCCTTCATGGAGCGCCTGCGCAAGGCCAAGGACCAGGCCGAGTTCGACCAGTTCATGGACGACCGCCGCCGCCCCTCGGGCGCCGCGGTGGAAGGCCAGGCCGTCTGATCCGGCCGATCCGCAAAGCGCGCTTCCGCCGCCCCCTCGCCGGGGCGGCGTTTTCGCTTCGGAAACGACGCCATGCGCAAGATTCCACTGGAAGGCGCGGCCCGGGTTGCACAGAATGAGGGTCGACAGGGACAGCTGACAGGCCACAGCGCATGAGCCACCACCAGGGGCGGATCGCACCCCAGTTCTTCGTGACGGCGCCGCAGCCTTGCCCGTACCTGGAAGGGCGGGCGGAACGAAAGCTGTTCACGACCCTGCGCAACCCCGACGCGGCCCAGGTCAACGACATGCTCTCGCTGCGCGGGTTCCGCCGCAGCCAGGGGGTGGTCTACCGCCCCTCCTGCCCCGGATGCGCCGCGTGCCTGTCCACCCGCATCCCGGTGGCCGACTTCCGCCCCTCGCGCACCCAGAAGCGGATCGCGAAGCGCAACGCCGACCTCAAGCGCCGCGCCCTGCCCCCCGACGCGACCGAGGAGCAGTACCGCCTGTTCCGCCGTTATCTCGACGCCCGCCACGCGGATGGCGGGATGGCCGAGATGGACGTGTTCGAATTCGCCGCGATGGTGGAGGAGACGCCGGTGCGCACCCGGATGGTGGAGTACCGCGCGCCCGATCCCGACGGCGGGCCCGACGCGCTGGTCGCCGCCTGCGTGACCGACGTGCTGAAAGACGGGCTGAGCATGGTCTACAGCTTTTTCGAGCCGTCCGAGCGCGCCCGCTCCCTCGGGGCCGCGATGATCCTCGACCATGTCGAGATCGCCCGCACCGCGGGGCTGCCTTACGTCTATCTCGGCTACTGGGTCCCCGGCTCGCCCAAGATGGCGTACAAGGCGCTCTACCGCCCGTTCGAGGTGCACCAGAACGACCGCTGGATCCGGGTCGAGGACGCGGGCGAGGTCGAGGTCGACGCCGACGCGGCCGAGATGGACCCGGTGGCCGACCAGGTCGCGCGCCTGCTGCAGGGCTGAGGCCCGCCAGCGGCGCAGGCGGCCGGGCGCCCCGGGCGGCGCGTCCCCCCAAGCATCCCCTCAAAGCGAACCGGCCGGCCCCGCGCGGGGACCGGCCGGCTGCATTTCATCCCCCCGGCCGCGGCCGGGGCGCGGCGCGTCAGGACGCCTTGCGGCGCGCGCGCACGGCGCCGAGGCCGCCCATGCCCGCCAGCAGCATCCACGCCGCCGCCGGCAGCGGCACGTCCGAGGACCCGCCGGTGACCGGGCCGTCCTGCAGCTCGACCAGCTTGGCGGCCGCGAACTGGGTCAGGAACCCGCTCGGGTCGGCGTTGAAGGCCGCGAGGTCGAACAGCGCGTCGAAATCGCCCGCCGGGTCGCTGATCGGGCGCGAGGCCGGCTCGTAGGTCGCGAACAGGCCGGTGCTGGTGATGATGTTGTTCAGGTAGCCCGCATCGTCGAGCTGCTGGCCCAGCGCGGCATAGCCGGTCAGCCCGCCATAGGTGAAGCTGAACGCGTCATCCGCGTCCTCGTCGGTGATCAGCACCACCGTCTTCACCGTGTTGTTGCGCCAGCCGGCCGAGCCGAACAGCACGCCGCCCGGCAGCACCGAGGCGACAGCGGCCAGCGCGTCCTCGGTCCCGCCGAAGGTCTCGCCCGCGGCGGTCGAGAGCGCGGCGGCCAGGGTCGGCACGCTGCCGGTGATGGCCTGGTCGAGCTCGAGGCACGGGTCGCCCGCCCCGCAGTCGACGCCGAGGCCGAGCGAGGCCTCCTCGTAGGTCACCAGGCCGGCATGGACCGTGTTGATGGACGCATCCGCGGTCAGCCCGTTGATGAAGGTGGAGATGTTGGCGCTCAGGTCGGTGAATTCACCGTCCATCGAGCCCGACTGGTCGATCACGAACATGATGTCGACGTCGAAGTTGGCGGCCATGGCCGGCGCGGCGCCGAGCGACGCGGCAAGCGCCCCGGCAAGAACGGTACGATACATGGAAAGACTCCTCGTACAGCCGATCGCGTGCTGCACGGCACGGAAGATCAGCGACAGTAATGAAATTACACCCCTGCGGCAGGTTCGGATGAGCACGTGACAATCCGGGCGAACGCTAAAAAATGTCGCCCGGATTCAGATCCGAAGCAGGTAACCCCGTAAGCAGTTCCTGAACCAACGTTCAGACCCCGCAAAAACCCTAACGCATTATTGAAAATCGGTCAGCCCCCTCGGCCCGCTCATGAACATGACGCCGTGAAAATCCCGCAATTCCAACGCGAGAACGCGAAAGCGCCCGGCCATTCGACCGGGCGCCCACACGAATAAGGCGAAATGGGGCGAATTCCTTCGCCCGATGCGGGGCGAATCAGGCGCCGGCGCGATTCGCGATCAGGTCGTCCACCACCGAGGGATCGGCCAGGGTCGAGGTGTCGCCCAGCGCGCTCACCTCGTTCTCGGCGATCTTGCGCAGGATCCGGCGCATGATCTTGCCCGAGCGGGTCTTGGGCAGGCCCGGGGCCCACTGGATCACGTCGGGCTTGGCGATCGGCCCGATCTCGCGCCGCACCCAGGCCTGGAGCTCCTTCAGCAGCTCGTCCGTGGGCTCCACCCCGTTCATGAGGGTGACGTAGCAGTAGATCCCCTGCCCCTTCACCTCGTGCGGGTAGCCGACCACGGCGGCCTCGGCGACGGCCTCGTGCGCGACCAGCGCCGACTCCACCTCCGCCGTGCCCATCCGGTGCCCAGAGACGTTGATCACGTCGTCCACGCGGCCGGTGATCCAGTAATAGCCGTCCTCGTCCCGGCGGCAGCCGTCGCCCGAGAAGTAGTAGCCCTTGTACTGGCTGAAATAGGTGTCCATGAACCGCTGGTGGTCGCCATAGACGGTGCGCATCTGGCCCGGCCAGCTGTCGGCGATGCAAAGAACGCCCTCGACCCCGTTGCCCTCGATCACCTCGCCCGAGGCGGGCTCGAGCACCACCGGCTTCACGCCGAAGAAGGGCGTGGTGGCCGAGCCCGGCTTGGTCGGGGTCGCGCCCGGCAGCGGGGTGAGCAGGTGGCCGCCGGTCTCGGTCTGCCACCAGGTGTCGACGATGGGGCAGTTCCCCTTGCCGACCACCTCGTCATACCACTTCCAGGCCTCGGGGTTGATCGGCTCGCCCACCGTCCCGAGGATCCGCAGCGACGACAGGTCGTGCTTCTCGACCCAGCTCGTCCCCTGCCCCATCAAGGAGCGCAGGGCGGTCGGCGCGGTGTAGAACTGGTTCACCTTGTGCTTCTCGCACACCTCCCAGAACCGGCCCGCATCGGGATAGGTGGGCACGCCCTCGAACATCAGCGTGGTCGCGCCGTTCGCCAGCGGCCCGTAGACGATGTAGCTGTGGCCCGTCACCCAGCCCACGTCGGCGGTGCACCAGAAGATGTCCCCCTCGTGGTAATCGAACACCGTCTCCATGGTGTAGGCGGCGTAGAGCAGGTAGCCGCCGGTCGAATGCACCACGCCCTTGGGTTTGCCGGTGGAGCCGGAGGTGTAGAGGATGAAGAGCGGGTCCTCGGCGTTCATTTCCTCGGGCGGGCAGTCGGCGGAGACGGTCTTCGCCTCCTCGTGCAGCCAGAAGTCCCGGCCCGCGCGCCAGGCGACCTGGCCGCCGGTGCGGCGCACGCAAAGGCACTTCACGTCGTCGTCGCAGCGCTGCAGCGCGTTGTTGCAGTTGTCTTTCAGCTTGGTCGCCTTGCCGCCGCGGGGCGCGTGGTCGGCGGTGATGACCACCTTGGCCTCGGAATCGTTGATCCGGTCGGCCAGCGCATCGGCCGAGAAGCCCGCGAAGACGATGGAGTGGATGGCGCCGATCCGGGCGCAGGCCAGCATGGCGTAGGCGGCCTCGAGGATCATCGGCAGGTAGATCACCACCCGGTCGCCCTTCTTGACCCCGAGCTTCTTGAGCACGTTGGCGAAGCGGCAGACCTCTTCATGCAGTTCGCGATAGGTGACGTTGCGATGGGTGGCGATGTCGTCGCCTTCCCAGATGATCGCCACCTGGTCGGCGCGGGTCGCGAGGTGCCGGTCGATGCAGTTGGCCGAGACGTTCAGCGTGCCGTCCTCGAACCATTTGATCGAGACGTTCCCGTACTCGTAGTTCGTGTTCTTCACCCGCGTGTAGGGCTTGATCCAGTCGAGGCGCTTGCCCTGCTCGCCCCAGAAGGCGTCGGGATCGGCGATGGAGGCGGCGTAGAGCTCTTCGTATTTCGCGGCGTCCACATGGGCGCGGGCGGCGGCTTCGGCCGAGGGGTGGCGCATGGCGTCGGACATCTGGTGGTCTCCCGAAAGAACTGGTTCGCGTTCGGGGATCGCGCGTCCGGGGGCCGGGGCGCAATTCTCCCTTGGTCGCAAAACGCTGCAACTGCGGCGCTGGGCCGCCGTCCGCCGCCCCTCCCAAGGCGGCCGGACGGGCATGACACAGCGAAAAGGCGGCCCCCGCAAGGGCCGCCTGTCCTCAATCGTCGGTTCCCGGACGCCCGGGCGGGGCGGCCCTTCGGGCGGCCCCGCCCGAAGGGCCCCGTCAGATGGCCCCGTCAGATCGCGAGGTATTCGTGGCGCAGCGCCTCGTTGTCGAGCACCTCCTGCGCGGTGCCGTCGAACACGACCTGCCCCATGTCGAGGATGATCGCCCGATCCGAGAGCTTGAGCGCGCGGACCGCGTTCTGCTCGACCAGCACCGTGGTGATGCCGAGCTTCTTGATCTCCCGCAGGGTCTTCTCGATCTCATCCACGATGACGGGGGCGAGGCCCTCATAGGGCTCGTCCAGCAGCAGGAGCTTGATGTCGCGCACCAGCGCCCGGCCGATGGCCAGCATCTGCTGCTCGCCGCCCGAAAGCGTCACGCCCTCCTGCTTGCGCCGCTCCCCGAGGCGGGGGAACAGCTCGTAAACCCGCTCGATGGACCAGCCATGCGGCGGGGCGATCTGCGCCAGCTGCAGGTTCTCCTCGACCGTCAGGCCGGGGATGATGCGCCGGTCCTCGGGGACGAGCTGGATGCCGTTCTGCGCGGCCTGGTGGGCCTTCATCTCGTGCACCGGCTTGTGGTCGAGCCAGATCTCCCCGTGGGTCAGCTGCGGGCTGCCCACCTGGGCGATGGAGCGCAGGGTCGAGGTCTTGCCGGCGCCGTTGCGGCCCAGCAGCGCGACGATCTCGCCCTCGTGGATGTTGAAGCTCACGCCCTGGACGATGTAGCTCTCGCCGTAATAGGCGTGGATGTCCCAGCACGAGAAGAAGGCCGGGGCGGTCCCGAGGTTCTGCGTGTTCGGGGATTTCTTGACGCGTGCATATGCGCCGTCGTCGATGATGGTCATGCGTGCGCCTCCCCGAGGTAAGCTTCCTGGACCTTCTTGTTGCCCTTGATGTGCTGCGGATCGTCCTCGACGATCACGTGGCCCTGGGCGAGCACCGAGATGCGGTCGGCGAGCGAGAACACGACGTGCATGTCGTGCTCGATCACCACGAAGGTCACGTCCTGCTCCTGGCTGATGCGCTTGAGCAGGTCGATGGTGTTGTTGGTGTCGGCGCGCGCCATGCCCGCCGTCGGCTCGTCGAGGAGCAGCAGCTTGGGCTTCTGCACCAGGCACATCGCCATCTCCAGCCGCCGCTTGTTGCCGCGCGACATGTTCTTGGCGAGCATGTTGCGGTCATCGGCGAGGCCCATGTCCTCGAGCGTGGCCAGCGCCATGTCGCGGATCTCGGCCTCGGTCGACAGCCCGTTCCAGAAGTTGAGCTTGAACGCCCCGTCCCGGCGCGCCAGCGCGGGGATCATGGTGTTCTGCAGCACGTCCAGGTCCTCGAAGATCTCGGGGGTCTGGAACACGCGGGACACGCCCATCTGGTTGATGACATGCGGCTTCTGGCCAATCAGCGACCTGCCGTCGAAGGTCACCGCCCCGGTGTCGGGCACGAGGCGCCCGACGAGGCAGTTGAGCAGCGTCGACTTGCCCGCCCCGTTCGGGCCGATGATGGCATGCACATGCCCTTCCTCGACCCGCAGGTTGACGTCGTCGAGGGCCTTCAGACCGCCGAAGCGCTTGTTGACGTTCTGGATTTCAAGGATCGTTCCCATCGGTCCCTCTCCCTCACTCGGCCGCCTGGGGCGCGGCGCCGGCGCCGCCCCCGGAGGTTTTCTTCGACCGGCCCGTGACCGCGCCCAGCAGCTTGTCGGCGCCTTCCATCAGCCCGCCGGGCAGGAAGATGACGATCAGCATGAACAGGACCCCGAGCGTCAGGTGCCAGCCCTCGCCCACGAAGGCGGCGGAGACGGAGACCATGACGTCCTGGAGGCCGCCGGGCAGGAAGCTGAAGATGTCCGCCAGCTCGGTCTTGTTGAACGCCGAGAAGATGTTCTCGAAGTACTTGATCAGGCCCGCGCCCAGCACCGGGCCCAGCAGGGTGCCCGCGCCGCCGAGGATGGTCATCAGCACGATCTCGCCCGAGGCGGTCCACTGCATCCGCTCGGCGCCCGCCAGCGGGTCGGTCGCGGCCAGCAGCCCGCCCGCGAGGCCGGCATACATGCCCGAGATCACGAAGGCCGCCAGGGTGTAGGGCTTGGTGTCGAGGCCGGTGTAGTTCATCCGGTTCTGGTTCGACTTCACCGCCCGCAGCATCATCCCGAAGGGCGAGCGGAAGATGCGCATCGACAGGTAGAAGCAGGCGATCAGCACCACGGCGCAGACATAGAAGCCGACGTTGAACTGCAGGGTCATGCCCGCCAGCTCCATCTCGGTCGTCGAGTTCATGTTCATGCCGAAGAGATTGGTCACCGGGAGCGACCCGTCGGAGGCGCCGTCGAGGATCCGCGCGTCTTCAAGCGTGACCTGCAGGCCCGTCTCGCCGTTGGTGATCGGGGTGAGCACCGAGTAGGCGAGGTTGTAGCACATCTGCGCGAAGGCGAGCGTGAGGATCGAGAAGTAGATCCCCGAGCGGCGCAGCGAGATGAAGCCGATCAGCAGCGCGAAGAGGCCCGAGACCACGACCGCGAAGATGATCGCCGGCAGGATGTTCATCGACAGCAGCTTGTAGGACCACACCGCGGCGTAGGAGCCGACCCCGAGGAAGGCCGCGTGGCCGAAGGACAGGTAGCCGGTCAGGCCGAACAGGATGTTGAATCCGATCGCCAGGATCCCGTAGATCGCGAATTTCTGCAGCAGGTCCGGGTACCCGGCGCCGAAAGGCGCCAGGATGATCGGGCCCGCCAGAACGGCGATGGAGAAGACGATCAGCAGAAGGATGTCGGAGGATTTGCTGTTGGTCATGGCTCAGCTCTCCATCACGCCCTTGCGCCCCATCAGACCGCGCGGGCGGGTCAGAAGGATCACGACGGCGACGAGGTAGATGATGATCTGGTCGATGCCGGGCAGGATGTTCTTCACCTCGTTCATCGAGGCGAAGGACTGCAGCACGCCCAGCAGGAAGCCCGCGGCGACGGCGCCCGGAAGGGACCCCATGCCGCCGACGACGACCACGACGAAGGAGAGGACCAGGAAGTCCATCCCGAGGTGGTAGTCCGGCGACAGGATCGGCGTGTACATCACGCCCGCCAGGCCCGCGACGGTGGCGGCGAGGCCGAACATCAGGGTGAAGCGGCGGTCGATGTCGATGCCGAGGATGCCCACGGTTTCACGATCCGCCATGCCCGCGCGCACGACCATGCCGAAGGTGGTGAACTGCAGGAAGCAGAACACGGCGGCGATGATGGCGGCGGAGAACAGGAAATAGACGAGACGCCAGGTCGGGTAGACCACCGCGCCCGCCTCGAAGCCGAGGGCCGCGCCGAAATCCATCATCCCCTGCACCTGCTCGGGCGCCGGCTGCGGGATCGGGTTCGCGCCGAACCAGGCCTTCACGATCTCCTGGATCACGATGGCGAGGCCGAAGGTCACCAGGATCTGGTCCGCGTGCGGGCGCTTGTAGAAGTGGCGGATCAGGCCGCGCTCCATCGCGATGCCGGCGAGGATCATCACCGGGATGGCGATGATGATCGACAGCGGCACCGACCAGTTGATCATCGCCGCGCCGAAATCTCCGAACCAGTCCACCGCGTAGGGCGTGCGGATCTCCATCGGGGTGCCCCAGGCGGTCTTCTTGATCGGGTCGAGGAAGACCTTCTCGGCCGTGAGCAGCATGTTGAACGAGACGGCGCAGAAGGCGCCGAGCATGAACAGCGCGCCATGGGCGAAGTTGACCACCCCCAGCGTGCCGAAGATCAGGGTCAGGCCGAGGGCGATCAGCGCGTAGGCGCTGCCCTTGTCGAGCCCGTTGAGGATCTGGAGGACGATCGCGTCCATCGTCATGGCTCCGTGTTGCAAGAATGCGAAAAGACGCGACCGGCCCGGCAGGCCGACCGTCGTCGCCGCCCGTCCCGGGCGGCGCGGCGCACCGTGCGCGCCGCATGTGAAGAGGGGGGGCTGGCGGAAGGCGGGCCGCGGACGGTCCGCCCTCCTGGTCGCCGCGGCGCCCGCGCCCCCGTCACGGGAAGGCGCCGGTCAGGCGTCCCCCGGCCCCGGGGGACGCCGCCGCGACGGTCGGCCGATCAGCCGGCGTTGCACTCGCCCAGGGCGCCGCCCGCGAACATCGGGTGGTTCGGCTCGTAGGTGACCTGGCTCGCCGGGGTGACGTCGACGACCTCGAGAAGGTCGAAGTTCGAGGTCGGGTTCTCCTTGCCCTTCACGACCAGCACGTCCTTGAAGCACTGGTGATCTTCGGCGCGGTAGAGGGTCTTGCCGTTGCCCATGCCGTCGAACTCGAAGCCCTCGAGGGCCTCGACGATGCCGCAGGGGTTGAAGGTGCCGGCGCGGGCGGCGGCGTCGGCATAGAGCAGCGCCTGCACGTAGCAGGTGTGCGCGGCCTGGGACGGCGGGAAGCCGTATTTCTGGCCGAAGGACTTCACGAAGGCCTTGGAGCCTTCATCCTGCAGCGACCAGTGCCAGTTGGTGGACCCGAAGATGCCCTTCACGTTCTCGCCGGCGCCCTGCGCCATGAGGCGCGAGTAGAGCGGGACGACGACTTCGAACTTCTTGCCGTTGACCATCTTGTCGCGCAGGCCGAACTGCACCGCCTGGGACAGGGAGTTCACCATGTCGCGGCCGTAGTGGTTCAGGATCAGCACGTCGGCGCCCGAGTTCAGCACCGGGGTGATGTACTGCGAGAAGTCGCCGGCGCCGAGCGGGGTGCGGACCTTGTTGACCGTCTCCCAGCCGAGGCCCTCGGTGGCCGCCGCGATCGACTCTTCCTGGGTCCAGCCCCAGGTGTAGTCGGCGGTCAGGTGGTAGGCCTTGCGGTCGGCGCCGTAATTGGCCTTGAGCACCGGCGCGAGGGCCGCGCCCGACATGTAGGCGTTGAAGAAGTGACGGAAGCCGTTCGCCTTCTTGTCCTTGCCGGTGGTGTCGTTGGAGTGGGTCAGGCCGGCCATGAAGATGACGCCCATCTCCTGGCACAGGCCCTGGACCGCGATCGCCACGCCCGAGGAGGAGCCGCCGGTGATCATCACCGCGCCGTCCTTCTCGATCATGCGCTTGGCCGAGGCGCGGGCCGCGTCCGACTTGGTCTGGGTGTCGCCGGTGACGAACTCGACCTTCTTGCCGTTCACGCCGTTGCCGGTCAGGGCCTTCGACGAGAAGGTGTTCAGCATGCCGCCGTCGCCTTCGCCGTTGATGTGCTCGACGGCCAGCTGGTAGGCGCGCAGCTCGTCCGCGCCCTCGTCGGCATAGGCGCCGGTCTGGGGCACGTTGAAGCCGAGGGTCACGGAACCGCCGGTCGGCTCGTTGGTGTAGGCGTAGGCCGGACGGCGCCACAGCGTGGGCGCGGCGAAGCCGGCGCCGGCGACGGCGCCGGTCTTGAGCAGGCTGCGGCGGCTGAAGTTCATGAAGTCACCCATTGAATCCTCCCGATCCCTGTTGGGTCCCCGTCTGGGGGTGTCGGTCATGCGCCGCATCTTCGGGCCCTCCCGGCCCGGCTGCGGCGGCGAGCAGGCAGGCCCGCTCCGCACCGACTATCCGTCGAATCGGTCAAGAAATCAACAAGGCGTTGACTTACAACGATTTTTCAGTCAAGATTTTGCTTTGTGCAACCGCAACACCGTAAAGTTTTCACCTTGCGCCGCAGCAAGGGGCTGAAAAGGGCCGCAAAAATGAACCCATCCCATGCGCTGCGTGCAAACCCGGTTTGCCCGCAGGAGAAGGAAAACTCCGCTGACCGCCCCGTTCATCCCCGGCGCCCCTGCGGCGCAGGCGCGCAGACCTGACGCAACGGAGAGGCCCCCATGCCCCGCACCATGATCGGCATGCGCATCCGCGAACGCCGCCGCGCCCTCGGGATCAAGCAGGGCGAACTGGCCCGGCGCCTCGGCATCTCGCCCAGCTACCTCAACCTGATCGAGCGCAACAAGCGCGGCGTCACCGCGCCCCTCGTCCTCGCCGCGGCGAAGGAGCTCGGCCTGCCCGCGGGCGCGCTCGACGGCGCCCAGGAACGGCGGCTGGCCGAGCAGATGGACGAGATCGCCGCCGATCCCGACTTCCGCGACCTCGGCCTTGCGGATGCGGAGGGCGAGGAGCTGGTCGGCCGCCATCCCCAGTGGGCCCGCGCCATCGCCCGGGCCTGGACCGCGGCGCGCCCCCCCCGCCGCTCGGCCGCCGCGCTGTCGGACCGGCTCTCCCACGACCCGTTCCTGTCGGACGCGGTGCACCGGATGCTGACCAACATCGCCGCCATCCGCTCCACCTCCGAGATCCTGGAATCGGTCGAGGACATCGAGCCCGCCCAGCGCCGCCGTTTCCACGAGATCCTGTCCGCGGAATCGCGCCGCCTGTCCCAGGTCGCCGAATCCCTCGCCCAGTTCTTCGACCGCGCGCATGAAACCGAAACGGCCTCGGCCCCCGGCGAGGAGGCCGAGGAGGCCTTCGCCGCCGTGCGCCACCGGGCCGAGGCGCTGGAGGAGGCGGCCGAGGCCTGGCATGCCGACCGCGGCGTGCGCCCGACGCTCGAGGGCGGCCCGCCGCTGGGGCTGGAGCGCGCGCTGGCCGCGGCGGCCTCGGGGGCGGGGGCGAAGCTGGTCTCGGAGGACCCCGAGGACCCGGCGGGCCGCCACGCCCGCATCGCGCCCGACGGCGGATCGCTGATCCTGCCCCCCGGCGCGCCCCCGGCCGAGCGGCGCGGGGCGCTGGCGCTGGCCGCCGCGCGCTCGGTCATGGCCCCGGCGCTGAAGACCGCCGCCGCGGCGCTGCCGGGCCTGTCGGGCGAGGCGGCCCGGGACGCCGCGCGCCGGGCGCTGACCGACGCCGCCGCGGACGCGCTGCTGATGCCCTATGACGACGCGGTGTCCGCGGGGACGCGGATGGGCTGGGACGTGGACGCGCTGGCGGCGCATTTCGGCGTCTCCTTCGCCCAGGCCGCCCGGCGCATCACCGCGCTGACCCGGGCCGAGGCCGCCGCCCCGCGCGCCGCCTACGCGCTGGTCAACGCCGCGGGCGCGACGCTGCAGCGCCGCCCGCTGCCCGAGATCGCCCTGCCCCGCTACGGCGCCGCCTGCCCGCTCTGGTCCGTCTACCGCGCCCTGTCCGAGCCGGGCCGCACCCTGCGCCAGGCGGCGGAGTTCCCGGACGGGCAGCGGGTGGTGTTCGTGGCCCGGGCCGAACCCGCGGGCGGCTCGGGCTGGGGGCGGCTCGGGCCCGTGCGCGCGGCGCTGATCGCCTTCCCGGGCGAGGCCGCGGACGCCACCGTCTACGCCCCCGCCCCGCGCGAGGAGGCCGAGCCCGTGGGCCCCAACTGCCGCATCTGCGCCCGCATCGGTTGTCCGCACCGGGCCGAGGACCCGGTATTCGGATCATGACCCGCCCCGAGACGCCGAGGCGGGGCGGCTTTCCCGCCCCCCCCCGCCTCGACCGTTGCGACGAATTGAAGTATGCGCAAACGGACGTCGCCTTTACTGAACAGAATCAGAATCCGCCCTGCAAGATGAGCAACCGCCTCCTGCCCTCCATCGCGCCAGAGGACGCCCGGATCCGCATCGGGCGGGCGCGGCGCGTGCTGGGCGCGGCGGTCAGCATCGGCGTGTTCGGAACCGCGGGCTGGGTGCTGCTCGAAGTCTCGTACAACCCGGCCATCGCGGGCGAGGCCGCCCCGGCGCGCATCGCCGCCATGGTCGCGCCCTTCCTGTGGCCGCTCAGCCTGCTGGCCGCGGTGCAGGGGGGCTTCGCCTTCCTCGCCGGGCGCCCCGACGCGGTCTGCACCGGCGCGCGCTTCGTGGTGCGCGACTGGCGCGGCGTGGTGCGCATCCCGGTCGAGGAGGTGGCGGCGGTGGAATTCGACCCGACCGGGTCGCGCCTTCACTTCGTGCATCACCACGAGGCCGACGCCCGCGCCGCGGGCCGCGCGGACCGGCCGTCCGAGGCGGACCTGTGGCGGTTCGATTTCGGCGCCGTCCGCCGCAAGGACCCCGAGGTGCAGCAGGCGCTCGAGGCGTTCGGCGCGCAGCTTCCGCCGCGCAGCTTCGGGGTGTCCGAGGCGCTGATGCGCCACCGCGCGGCGCTGCGCCGCCAGGCCATGGGGCGGCTGTTCTGGAACAGCGCCTGGGCGGCGGCGATCGTGCTCGGCGTGTTCGGCCTGCTGCCGCGCTTCGCGCCCAGCGTCCACGCCGCGATCCTCGCGGCCATGGGCCTCTGAGCGGGGCGCGCCGCGTCCGCCGCGCGCCCGTCCCGCGCCCCGCCGGCCGTCAGATCCGGCTTTCGATCTCGGCGACGTCGAGGCCCATCTTCTCCATGCCCTCTTCGAGCAGGTCCGCGAGCAGCGGCGCGCCGAGCAGGTAGTCTTCGGTCGGCCCCTCGCGGGCGGCGCGGGCGGTGGCGACCAGCTCCTCGAACTCCTCCGCGTCGCCGTCGCCGCGGCCGAGCCAGTAGAGCGCGACCAGCTCGGCCTGCTCGCTGTCGGTCATGTCGGCGATCCAGCTGCGCAGCTCGTCCTCGGACGGGTCCCCGCCGCGATCCTCGAGCACCGAGGCGTCGCCGTCGTCATACTCGGCGCCGTCGGAGGTGTCGGCGTCCTTCACGTTGACCTCGCGCGCCTTGACGATGATCCAGGCGAGGGTCTCCAGCGGCAGTTTCAGTTCCATGGCTTTCATCCCGGTTGCGGTCCGTTCTCAGGCGGCCCTGCGGCGGGCCGTCCGCCCGCCTCGCGCAGATTGGCATGGCGGGGGGGAACGGGTCGTTGATCGAAAACAAATGTCGGCGCCGGGCGGGTGGGTTTTCAACCCCCCGCCGCCGCGCTTTCGCGCGCGCCGCCCCCGCGCCCTCGCGCGCGCTGGACGAAGCCCGCGCGCGGCGCCATACAGATCGCCATGACCGACGATCGCTCCGAAGGCCCGCACCCGGGCCGCATCATGCTTGCAACCCCCACCCGGTTCGACCCCGCGGCGCTGGCCCCCAGGCTGGCCGACGCGCTGGCGACGGGCGAAGTGGGCTGCGTGCGCATCGACCTTCCCGGCGCGGAAGAAGACGAGATCCGCGCCGCCGCCGACGCGCTGCGCCCGGTCTGCCACGCGGCGGACGTGGCGATCATCCTGTCGGGGCATTACCGCCTCGCGGCGCAGCTCGGCCTCGACGGGGCCGAGGTGGAGGCGCGCGGCGTGAAGCTGCGCGACGCGCGGGCCGAGCTCGGCAAGGACGCCATCCTCGGGGCCGCCTGCGGCGACTCGCGCCACGCGGGCATGACCGCGGCCGAGGCGGGGGTGGATTACGTGCTGTTCCGCCCCTACCGGGCCGAGGGCGACCTGGGCGACGGGACCGAGGCGAGCCTCGACCTGTTCCAGTGGTGGGCCGAGATGATCGAGACCCCGGTGGTGGCCGAGGGCGGGATCGAGGCGCCCGAGGCGCGCGAGCTGGCCCCCTACGCCGATTTCATCATCCCGTCGGTCTCGATCTGGGAGGACGACGTGGCCGCCGCCGTGCGCGCCTTCGCCCGGATCATCGAGGTCGCGGGCTGAGCGGCGGCGCTTCGGGCGCCCCTTCCGCTGCACGCGAGAACGATCCTGCGCCCGGCCTTCCCGCCGGGCGCTTTCATTTTGTCTTCACCGCCGCCGCCGCCCCGCGCATCCTTCCCGGGCGCCCTGCCCCCCGAGTCGCCCGAAGGACCGCCGATGCCTGCGAAACACGCCTTCGCCGCCGTTCTCGCCGGGGGACTCGCCGGGGCCCCCGCGGCGGCCGACACGCTGATCGCCAACGTGCCGATCGCCTTCCATGACGGCGGCGCCGGGCCGGTCCCCGGGCCCTATGGCTTCGCCACCCAGACCGCGCCGATCCGCCGGCTGCCCGACCTGCGCTACGCCATGGACGGGGACCCGAATTCCGGCGTGTCCCTGCCGCGCGGCTCCTACATCGTGCTGGGCTTCGGCGACGGCTACGTGATCGACGGGCCGGGAAACGACCTGTTCATCTCCGAGCCCGGCGCCGGGCAGGAGGATGCGGAGGTCTACGTCTCCCCCGATTTCGGGCGCAGCTTCACCTATCTCGGGCGCGCCTACGGGGCGCGGCTGACCGAGCTCGACCTCGCCGATATCGGCTACACGCAGCGGGTGACGGCGGTGAAGATCGTCGGGCTGGACAATGGCGGCGACGCGCCGGGCTTCGACGTGGCCTTCGTGCGCGGGCTCGAGGGCAGCGCCGTTCTCGCGCCCGCCTTCGAATGCTGCCACTGACGGCCCGCGTGGCGGCCCGCCCGAGCGCCCGCGTCAGTCCTTGAACACTTCGGCGGGCGGCGGGCCGAGGCGGCTCTCCACCCCCGCGCGCACCAGCGCGTCGCAATGGGCCGTCAGCTCTTTCCTGCCCTTGAAGTCCTTGGCGCGGACCGGCTCGTGGAACACCACCTCGGCCACCCCGCCGAAGGAGCGGGTGAGCAGCACCAGCGCGTGCGCGCCGAAGCCCATGTCGCCCCACCAGCCGTAGAACGCCTTCGGGCGCCCGCCGCCGGGTTTGGGGCGATAGACGACCGAGACCGGCTGCACCCAGGTGCGGTCCTTTAGCTCCTCGGTGAAGAACACCGCGAACAGGGTCGATTTGAACGGCAGCACCCGCAGCGCGTCGGACGAGGTCGCCTCGGGGAAGAACAGCAGCTGCTCGCCCGCCTCGATCCGCGCCTGCATCTCCTCCTGCTGGCGCTTGGCATGGGACCGCTTGCGCTCGATGAACATCGTGCCCGCGGCTTTCGCGAGAAAACCGATGGCCGGCCAGCCCGCGACGGCGGCCTTGGAGACGAAGGTGACGGGCGCCGCGCCCAGCAGCACCACGATGTCGGTCCAGGAGGAATGGTTGGCCACCAGCGCGCCGCCATGGGGCATCGGCCGGCCGGTGCGGCGGATGCGCAGGCCGATGCAGGCGCAGATCAGCCGCGACCAGGCCATCGCCACCGCGAGGCGCGGTCGGCGCAGCGCCGGAAAGCGCCCCTCGAGCCACTTGAGCGGCAGGAACGGGACCAGGCAGACCAGCGTGGCGAGGGCGGCCAGGAGCGCACGCGGCACGGCCAGCGCGATGCGCCAGGCCTCGGGGCGCGGCAGCTCCAGGTACTCGGCGCCGTCCCAGGTCTCGTCCGCGCCGCGGGTCCGGCGGGGGGCGGGGGTTTCTCCGGGGGCTTCGGGCGGCTCGCCGTCGCGGGCGGCGCGCTGCGCGGCGCCCTCGCCGTCCGGCAGGCCGCCATGCAGTTCGGGATCGTCCACGCCCGAGAGGTGCGGCGGCGGAACGTGCTCCTCGCCGCTCATGCGCCGGGCTCCGCGCCGTCCTTGCCATAGCTGTCGCGATAGCGCTGGACCATGCGGGTGGTGTCCATGACCACGCAGACGTCGACCGTGTTGAACTCGTGATCCACCCAGGCGCCTTCGCCGAAGAAGCAGCCGAGGCGCATGTAGCCCTTGATCAGCGGCGGGATCTGCTTGAGCGCCAGCTTGCGGTCGATCTCCTCGGCCGGGACCAGGTCCATGGGCGCGAAGTGATCGCTCCGGGCGCGCACCCGCAGGTCCTCGGGCGCGAGGCGCTCGTGGTGCAGGTAGGACAGCGCGTGGGCCAGCGGCGCCGGGTCGTCGCCGTGGAAGCTGGCGACGCCGAACAGGATCTCGATGCCGTTCTTGGTGACGAACTCGCCCACCCCGCCCCAGAGCAGGTGGACGCCCACCCCGCCGCGATGCTCGGCGGCGATGCAGGAACGGCCGAGCTCGACCACCTTGCGCGGGTGGTTCTCGAGCTTCTCGAGGTCGTATTCATTGGCGCCGTAGAAGCCGATCCCGGCGCGCGCGCGCTCCCCGGTCATCAGCCGGTAGACGCCCACGACGCGCTCGTCGGGGTCCTTCACCTCGCGGTCGATCAGCAGAAGATGCTGGAAATGCGGGTCGTAGCGGTCCCGCTCGCGCCGGTCGGCGGCGTCCTCGGGGGACGGCTTCGCGCCCATCTCCTCGACGAAGACGTGGTAGCGCAGCCGCTGGGCCGCGGCGACCTCGGCGTCCGTTTCGGCCAGACGAACCTCGTATCGACCCTGTTCGATCGTCATGGAAAGACGCGCGCTCCGTTCACAATTCGCGCCCGGGCGGCCGGTCGGCCATCCGTCCGCAGGTCGTCGGCGACGCTGCACGGGGGCCCTGCGCGAAGGTGCGCGACCATATTCCGAGGCCAAACGGGACGCAACCGGACCGGGCGTGCCGCAAGCGCGCAGGCCCGGGCCGGGACCCGTCGGGGCGCGGCCGGGCCGGGGCCCGCGCCGGGGGTCACCGGCCGCGCGGATCGGGCAGCAGCTGCAGCGCCACCGAATCCCCCACGAAGACCCGCTTGCCCGCGTGCTCGAAATTCACCGTGACGCGGCCGCCGATGGCGGATTGCACCTGGCCGACGCCCCAGTCCGGCTCTCCGGGGTGAAGAACAAGGTCACCGGGGGCCAAAAGTTCGTTCATTGGTAACTTTTCCTTCGCAGTGTTTAACTCGAGTCGCCCCGCGGTAGAGCGGGACGAAGGCGAGACCCGCTGCGGGACATTCCCCCGGGTCCGCCCCGCGGCGCGGCGCCCGGACCGCCGGGCGCGCGCCGGCATCATCGCGCATCAGGACGGCGCGCAACAGGGAGGACCCCGCATGAACATCGCCGACCCGACCCTTTCCCCCGACGCCGGGCTCGCGCCGATCGGCCCGGCCTGGCTCGCCTCGCTGGTCAGCAGCCGGATCTGCCACGACCTGATCTCTCCCGTCGGCGCGGTGTGCAACGGGGTCGAGCTGATCGAGGAATTCGGCGCCGCGGGCGACCAGGAGATGGCGCTGATCGGGGACAGCGCGCGCTCGGCCGCCGCCCAGCTGCAGCTGTTCCGCACCGCCTTCGGCGCCGGCGCGCACGAGGCGGAGTACTCGCTCGACCAGCTGCGCAAGGTGCTCGACGGGCGCTTCGCGGCGGAACGCGCGGGGATCGCCTGGCGGCTGGAGCCGGGGCGCACCACCACCCGGCTCGGGGCGCGGCTCTGCGCGCTCGGGACGCTGGGGGCGGCGGCGGCCCTGCCCCGCGGCGGCGACATCACGCTGTCGGAACCGGCGCCGCACACGCTCCAGGTCGCCGCCTCGGGGCCGATGCTGCGGATCGACCCGGACGCGCCGCTCTGGACCGCGGGCAAGCCCGGCGGCCGCGCGCCCGAGCCGCGGGACGTCCACTGGCTCGCCGCCCGCGCCTTCGCGCAGGAGGGCGGCGCCGCGCTGGCGCTGACCTCGGACGAGGCGGCGCTGACCTTCACCATCGCCCTGCCCGAACCCAAGGGCTGAGTGAGGGGCCCGGAGACGCCGTCCGCCTTCGGGGGAAGCCGCGGACGGCGCGGCCCCGCGGGTCCGCCCGCCCCACCGCCCGCGCCAGGGGAACAGGCGCGGGCGGCGGCGGGCGGCGCCCTCGGGGCCGGAAGGGGCGGCGGCCGGGCGTGGGGCCCGGCGCCGCCCTTTCACATGCGCCGCGGCCCCGGGCGGGACGCGGCGGCGGCGGCGCCCGCGCCCCGACGGGGCGCGCGGCCGGGCGGCGCGGGGGCCTTGCGCCCCCCAGGGCCCGGCCGCCCCTCCGGCGCAGCGTCCCCCGCAACGCGAAACGCCGCCCCCGGTCCCCCGGCGGCGGCGTTCCCCGTTCAACGCGGCAGGCGCAACGCCCGCTCGGCCCACCGGCTTCAGGCGACCGGCTTCAGACCGGCGCGGAACCGGCGCATGTTGGCCTGGTAATGCTCGGCCGAGCGCAGCAGCCCCTGCATCGCCGCCTCGTCCAGCTGCCGCACCACCTTGCCCGGCGAGCCCATGACCAGCGAGCCGTCGGGGATCTCCTTGCCCTCGGTGATCAGCGCCCCCGCGCCGATCAGGCAGCCCTTGCCGATCTTCGCGCGGTTCAGCACCGTCGCGCCCATGCCGATCAGCGAGCCGTCGCCGACCTCGCAGCCATGCAGCATCGCCTTGTGGCCCACCGTCACGTTCTTGCCGATGCGGATCGGGCAGCCCGGATCGGTGTGCATCACCGTGCTTTCCTGGATGTTGGAGCCCGCGCCGATGCGGATCTCCTCGTTATCGCCGCGGATGGTGCAGTTGAACCAGACCGAGGTCCCGCTCTCCAGCACGACATTCCCGATCACCGCCGAGCCCGGCGCGACCCAGTAATCGCCATCCTCGGGCGTTTTCGGCGCGATGCCGTCGAGTTCGTACAGAACGCTCATTCCAGTCCCTCCCTGAATTCGCGGTCGAGCCCCTGGACGAAGCCCGTCAGGCCGGGGCGGCGGGCCCGGCGCAGCCGCTCGGCCGCGAGAATCGCCCGGATCTCCGCCTCGCAGCGGTCCAGGTCGTCATTCACCAACACGTAGTCATATTCGGCCCAGTGGCTGATCTCGTCCCGGCTTTTCGCCATCCGGCCCGCGATCACCTCGTCCGAATCCGAGCCGCGGGCGCGCAGGCGCCGGTTCAGCTCGGCGATCGAGGGCGGCAGGATGAACACCGACACCACCGCGTCGCCCAGCGCCGAGTTGCGCAGCTGCTGCCCGCCCTGCCAGTCGACGTCGAACAGCACGTCCCGGCCCTCGTCGATCTTCGCCTCGACCGGCCCGCGCGGCGTGCCGTAGCAATTGCCGAACACCTCGGCATGTTCCAGCAGCTCCCCGGCCCCGACCATGCGGTCGAACTCGGCGCGTTCGCGGAAATGGTAGTGCACGCCGTCCTCCTCGCCCGGCCGCGGCTTGCGCGTGGTGACGGAGATGGAGAAGCCCAGCGCCTCGTCATCCGCCAAGAGGCGGCGCGAGAGGGTGGATTTGCCCGCGCCCGAGGGCGAGGAGAGGATGAAGAGCAGCCCGCGCCGCTTCTCCACCCCCGCGCGGGCGGCGTCATGGGCGGGCGGGGTGGTGTTCTGTGCCTGCATGGTGCTCATTCGATGTTCTGAACCTGCTCGCGCATGCGGTCGATGACGGTCTTCAGCTCGAGCCCCGCCTCGGTCAGCGCGGCGAAATCGGCCTTGGAGCAGAGGGTATTCGCCTCGCGGTTAAATTCCTGCGTGAGGAAGTCGAGCTTGCGACCCGCGGGGGCGCCGGAGGCGGCCAGCGCGCGGGCGGCGGCGACATGGGCGTGGAGGCGGTCGAGCTCCTCGGTCACGTCGCCCTTCACGGCGAGAATCGCGAGCTCCTGCGCCAGGCGGCCCTCCTCCAGCGGCTGGCCCGCGGCCGACAGGATCGCCGAGAGGCGGCGGCGCAGCGCGGGGCCCTGGGCGGCGGCGCGCTCGGCCGCGGCCGCGGCGGCCTCGCGGGTCAGCGCCTCGATCCGGTCGACCTGGGCGGCGAGGATCTTCGTCAGCTCCGCCCCTTCATCCGCGCGCATCTGCGCCAGCGCGTCCAGCGCCGCTTCGCCATCGGCGAGGATCAGGGCGTTCTCGGCCGCGCGCAGCTCGGGGTCGTCCTCGGGCTCGGCCCGCTCCAGCACGCCCTTCTGGGCGAGCAGCGCGTCGAGCGAGAGCGGCGCGGGCGCGAGGCCGGCTTCCTCGACCCGGTCGCGCAGGGCGATGGCCGCGGCCAGCAGCGCGTCGACGGCGGGGGCGTTCAGGGCGAATCGCGGGGCCGCGGCCTCGGGGCGTTCCGAGAGGCGCAGCGCGATGGAGACGTTCCCGCGGGTGAAGCGGGCGGCGGCGGCGGCGCGGATCGCGGGCTCGATCTCGTCCCGCCCCTCGGGGCCGCGCCAGCGGATGTCGAGCCCGCGCGCGTTGACCGAGCGCATCTCCCACCGCCAGGACAGCGCGCCATGGGTCCCCTCGCGCGCGGCGAATCCGGTCATGCTGCGCAGGGTCATGGGCGAGTCTCCGTTCGGCCTGCGCGCCGGTCGGATCGCCCCCGGGGGGCGTCGGCGCGCGGGGCGAACCTAGCCGGGCGCGGGGCGGGGCGCAATCGCGCGCGGGCCCCGTTCCGGGCCGGACCAGGGCGGGTTCGACGGGCGCCGGGCCGGCGCCGCAGCGCAGCGCGCCCGGGTGCGCACGCGGCGTTCACAGCTCTTCAAGCATCTGAAACCGCGCCTTTTTCACCCGGGGGTTGCATCTAAGTCTATGAGAAGCTGCGCTTTAGGATAGTCCTTCCATCCACCGGCGCGGATTGCGCCGCGCCGCGCCGCATTACATCATGGGAGCGGAGGCAATCTTCGTTAAAATCCTGTTGTTAATATTGAAGTCGAACCAAATGCCACACGATCCGCGCTACCAGAGTGATGCGCGGCATTCAGCGAAAACCCGCGCCATCGAGGCGCCGAGAGGTCGAACGACCCCGGCGCCGGGAAATGTCACTGGACTGAGCAGGATTGTGGTAAAATAATGAGAAAATACGTCAGGTTCGACAGGCTCATGGATCACCCCAACACCCAGGCGCTGCACGGCTACTGGAACGAGCTGCGCGCAGGCCGCGACGCTCCGTACCGGTCGGAAATCGACCCGCGGAAGATCCGCGGCGCCCTGGAAACCATGTTCATTCTTGAAACCACGCCCGAGGGCGGGCTGCGCTTCCGCCTCGCCGGCACCCGGCTGTGCGAGCTGGCGGGCGAGGAGCTGCGCGGCCGCTCCGCCGACACGCTGATGATCTTCGGGCACGAGCGGGAGCTGACCTCCACCGCCCGCCGCGTGCTCGAAGAGCCGGGCGTGGGCGTGATGCGGGTGCGGGCCGAGCACCAGCGCGAGCCGGGGCTGGAGAGCTGGGCTGGCGAGATCCTGCTGCTGCCGATGCGCTCGGAGCTGGGCGAGATGACCCGGATCCTGGGCGCGGTGAACCTGGCCGAGCCGCCCGCCCGCAGCCGCGGCGCGATGGACCTGCGGCTGCGCTGCCTCGGCGCGCGGATGCTGGACATCGACGTCGATCCCGACCTGGCCCTCGGGGCCCGCGACTACCCGCAGCGCGAGCGTCAGCGCGCCGCCGCGGGCCTGTCGGAAGCGGGGGCGAGCTTCCACCGCACCGGCGAGGGGCTGCGCCCCAACGGCCCGCCCGCGCTGGTGGCGATCGAGGGCAATCCCGGCGCCGGCGGCGACAAGCCGCGCAACCGCGGGCACCTGAAGCTGGTCCGCGACTGAGGCCCGGGCGCTCCGCGCGCCCCGGACCTGGCCCCGGACCCGGCCGACCGACGACCTGGACCCTGGCGGGTCCCGGCCCCCAACGCCCGGCGGAGCGGATGCCGCCCCGGCGCCTGAAGCGCGCCGCTCTCCCCCAGACCTGCCTTGAGACCGTCGCCGCCCATTGGCGCGCGCCCCGTGACGGCGCGCCGCCGGGCGGCGGCCACCCGTCGTCCATGACCCCGTGAACATGGGCGGCGGCCAGGCGGCGCGGCGGCGGCGACGCGCGGCGGACATTCGGTTTCCCGTCCGACCGTTGCGGCGCGCCCTGCACCGCCGGGTCCGGGCCGGAGCGAACAGGCTTCCCCCTTGAACGCTCCGGTCCGGGCTTCCCGGGCCCCTTCCTCTCGGCCCCGCCTCCCGTCCCCCCGTCCCCCCGGCCCCGATTCTCAGGCGGGGATGCCGGCCATGAACCGCTCGAGATCGCCATAGCCGGTGAAGCGCCGCGCGTGCCGCAGGCCGAGCCGCGCCGCGGCCTCGCGCGCCCGCGCGTCAAGCTCGGGGTCCTCGGTCTGCGCCAGGTGGACCAGCGTCTCGTACCCGCCGAACAGGTCGTCCCGAAGCTCCGGCGCGCGGTCGAGGCCCATGGGTTTCCACACGAAGGCGTCGAACTGCCGGACCAGGAAATCGGTGAGGTAGAAGGCCCGCATCTCGGCCTCCCCGCGGGCGGCGAAGGCGTCGTTCCCGTCGAAGAAGCTGTAGCAATGCGGGCCGGGGATCAGCTCCAGCCCCTTCTCGGCGCAGAGCGCCTCCAGCGCGCCGCCGGTGCCGCAATCGGCGTAGAGCACCTTGATCCGATCGGCCGGGCGCGGGTCGGCTTCGGCCAGGGCCGCGACGGCGCCGGGGATCAGGTCGGGGCGCAGGTGCAGCTCGGCCGGAAGGCAGCGCAGGGTCAGGTGGTCCCAGCCGTTGAGGGCGATGAGCGCGCGAATCTCGCGCGCCAGCGCCCCGCAGGCGATCAGCAGGGTGGTTCCGTCATCGGCCTTCGCCGCCTGCGGGGACACGAGCGCGCGCGGCGGCGGCGCGGCGGCGAGGCGCGCGGCCCGCCCGCCCCTGCGCCCGCCGCGGCGGGGGGATTCGGTCGCGGGCGTCGCCGCCCCGTCGCGGCCCCGGTCCGCGCCGCCATCGCCGTCGCCGGTCCAATCCTCGGTCACGGTCTTCCCCCTCGATGCCCTGCGCCCGCGCCGGTCCCGCGTCGTCGCCGGGCGCGGGACGCTGGACGCGGGAAGGGCGTATCGCGCGCCGCGCGCCGCCTGGAACGCCCCGCCCCGCCCGAAACGCAACGGGGACGGCGATCCACCCGGACCGCCGCCCCGCCGATAGACGTCGCCGATGCGCGTTCCCGGTCCGCGATCACGCGGCCTGGTTGCGCTCCGCCACCAGGCGCTTCGCCGTCTCCACCGCCACGGCGGCGTCGCGGCAATAGGCGTCGGCGCCGATGGCCTTGCCGAATTCCTCGTTCAGCGGGGCGCCGCCGACCATGACGATGTGGTCGTCGCGGATGCCCTTCTCGATCATCGTGTCGATCACCACCTTCATGTAGGGCATGGTGGTGGTCAGCAGCGCCGACATCCCGAGGATCTCGGCCCGGGTCTCGGCCAGCTTCTCGAGGTAGTTCTCCACCGGGTTGTTGATGCCGATGTCGTAGACCTCGAAGCCCGCGCCTTCCATCATCATCGACACCAGGTTCTTGCCGATGTCGTGGATGTCGCCCTTCACGGTGCCGATCACCATCGCGCCCTGGCGCGGGGCGCCCGTCTCGGCCAGAAGCGGCTTCAGGATCGCCATGCCCGCCTTCATCGCGTTGGCGGCCTGCAGCACCTCGGGGACGAACAGGATGCCGTCGCGGAAGTCGATGCCGACCACGGTCATGCCCGACACCAGCGCCTTGGTCAGGATGTCGTAGGGCTGCCAGCCGCGCTCGAGGAGGATGTTCACCGCCTCGGCGATCTCGTCCTTCATGCCGTCATAAAGGTCGTCATGCATCTGCTCGACCAGCTCGTCGTCGTTGAGCTCGGACAGGATCAGTTCTTCTTCATCGGCCATGAGTCACTCGGTCTCCGGGGAAGGCGTTTCTGCAGGGAACCATAGCGTCAAACGCTCGCCGCCCGAAGGACGGAACGCGACGGAATGCACAGGTTTTTACGACCTCGCGGCGGTTTTGCCGCGGGGGAGAATTCAGGCCGAGGCCGAGGCGAGCATCCGCAGCCGCTCGATCATCGCCTTGAGCCCGTTGGACCGCTGCGAGGACAGGTGATCCTGCAGGTCGAGCCGCGCCAGCTCGGCCATCGCGTCCGTCTCGAGGATCTCGGCCGGGGTGCGCCCGGAATAGAGGGCGTGGAGCACGGCGATCAGCCCCTTGACGATCAGCGCGTCGCTGTCGCCCTTGAAATGCAGGCGCTTGGGGGGGCCGTCCTCGAGCTCGGGCGCGATCCAGACCTGGCTGGCGCAGCCGTCGACCTTGGTCTCCGGGCCCTTGAGCGCGTCGTCCATCGGCGCCATCGCCTTGCCCATCTCGATCACGTGGGCGTAGCGGTCCTCCCAGTCCTCGAGGAACTCGAAATCGGCGACGATGTCTTCGAAGGCCTGGGGCGCGGGCACGGGGCGTCTCCTCATGGATCCGGGGTCGGGGCGTGACTTAGCCCCCGACCCGGCGCGGGGCAAGGGCGGGCGGGCGACGGGCGGCGATTCGCCGGGGCCGGGGAACCGGGGGGCAGGCCCGACAGGGCCAGAGAGCTGGGGGCAGGCCCGTCAGGGCCGGGGCGGGCGGGCGATGCGCCGGGGCGCAGCCCCGCGCGAGTCCCGCCCGCCGCCCCCGCGCGCGCAAGCGAAAAGGGGCGGACCCGCAGGCCCGCCCCCTTCACCAGCGATCCGCAAGGCCCGTCA
>NZ_JBOCEF010000057.1:0-26034 GCF_050586345.1 Rhodovulum sp. DZ06 | reverse complement strand
CGGACAACTATCTCGCAGCCCTGAAGCTCGCATCCATCCGCATTTGGATTGCCGGGATATGAGTCCGCGTCCTAGGCTGGCGGACGGCCCCGGCGACAGGATCGGGGCGCGGCAGGAAGGAGCGCGGCATGTCTTTCACCCGACGCGAGGCCCTGGCGGGGCTGGCCGCCGCGGCGCTGCTGCGGCCCGGGCGCGCGGGCGCGGGGGGCGCCGACGCACCGGACGCCGCGGCCGCGCCCGTCCCGACCCTGACCGCGCGCCCCGCGACGGCGCAGCTGGCGCCGGCCGAGGCGCCCCCGACCGCGGTCTGGGCCTATGACGGCCGCGTCCCCGGCCCGGTGCTGCGCGCCCGGCAGGGCGACCGCCTGGCCCGCCGCTTCGTCAACGCCCTGCCCGAGCCGAGCACGATCCACTGGCACGGGCTGCGCCTGCCCAACGCCATGGACGGCGTGCCGGGGATGACCCAGGACCCGGTGCGGCCGGGGGACGCGTTCCTGTACGATTTCGCGCTGAAGGATGCCGGAACCTATTGGTACCACCCGCATTCGCGCGCCTATGAGCAAGCCGATCGCGGCCTTGCCGGCGCGCTGGTCGTCCAGGAGGCCGAGGGCCCGGATGTCGACGCCGACCACGTGCTGCTGCTCGACGACTGGCGGCTGGGGCCGGAGGCGCAGCTGGTCGAGGATTTCGACAACCTGCATGACCGCGCCCATGCCGGGCGGTACGGCAACTGGATCACCGTGAACGGAACCGGCGCGTGGACCGGCGCGGCGGCCAGCGGCGACCGGCTGCGGCTGCGGCTGGTCAACGCCGCCAACGCGCGGATCTTCTCGCTCGCCGTGCAGGGGCTGGAGGGCTGGGTGGTGGCGCTGGACGGGATGCCGCTGGCCGCCCCCGCGCCGCTGTCGCGGCTGGCGCTGGCCCCGGCGCAGCGGGTCGACCTGGTGGTCGACGTGACCGCGGCGGCGGGCGAGGAGGCGTTCCTGGTCAGCCTCGAACGCGACGGCGGCTACGCGGTGGCGACGCTCGCGGTCGGCCCGGCGCAGCGGGCGCGGCGGGCCGGGGCGCCCGCCCCGCTGCCGCCGAACCCGGTCCCGGCGCCCGGGGACCGCGGCGCGGCGCGCAAGGCCGAGCTCTTGATGGAAGGCGGGGCGATGGGCCGGATGCAGACGGCCCGGATGGGCGGCGCCGCGCGGCCGCTGCGCGCGCTGGCGCAGGAGGGGAAGGTCTGGGCGTTCAACGGGCAGGTGGACATGCCCGACGCGCCGCTGCTGACGGCGCGGACCGGCGAGACGGTCGAGATCGCGATCCGCAACGAGACCGCCTTCCCCCACGCGATGCACCTGCACGGGCACCATTTCCGCAAGGCGCTCGGCGCGGCCGGGCTGGGGCCGCTGCGCGACACGCTGCTGGTGGATCGGGGCGAGACGGCGCGGATCGTCTTCGTCGCCGACAATCCGGGCGACTGGCTGCTGCATTGCCACATGCTCGACCATTCCGCCGGGGGAATGATGACCTGGCTGCGGGTGGGCTGACGGGCCGGGCCGCGCTCCCCCCGCTCAGAAAGCGACCAGCAGCGCCCCCATCAGCGCGGTGGCGACGCCGGCAAAGCCGCCGTCGATCAGCGCGAGCCGCGCCGGGCGGCCCTCGGCCAGCCCCAGCAGCCACAGCGCGGGCAGGATGAAGAACAGGCCCACGCCCAGCCCCGCGACCAGGCCCAGCCCGACATTCGAGGTCAGGCCCGAGACGTGGAAGATGTGCCGCAGGAACCCGGCGACCAGGAACAGGACCCCGGCGGCGGCGAGGCCGAGGCGCAGGGGCGTCGCCGCCGCGGCGCCCCCGGTCCCTGCCCCGGTCACCGCCCCTGCCCCGGTCCCTGCCCCGGCTTCCGCGCCCGCGGCCGCGGCCGCCGCCGTCGCCGTCGCCTCAGACGCCGCCGTCGCCCGGCCCCGCTTCGCGGCGAAGGCGCGATACCACAGCAGCCCGGCGAGCCAGCTCGCCCCCGTCGCTGCAAGCACGTTCCAGACGGTCATCGCCCTCTCCTTTCCACCAGGTCCGTTTCCCACCAGGTCCGCCGCGCCGGGCGCAGGCGGCCCCGCCTGCGCCCGGCGCGACGCCCTCAGTCCAGGCCCGCGCGGTCGCGGATCATGCGCTGGAACAGCCCCGCGGCGCGGCCGTCCATGTACGGCCGCACCGCCGAGGCGCTGTCGAGATGCATCGCCGCCGCGTCATCCGCCCGGTATTCGGGCCAGTCCGGCAGGCCGGGCGCGGCGGGGCGGCCGGTCCTGGCGAACTGCACCCAGGCCTCGGAGACCTGCTCGGCCAGCGCCTCGGCCCCGGCGCCGCCGCCGGTCATGATCCGGCCCGCCCCGGTCGCCACGTTGTCGAACACGAAGGGGATCTCGATCGTGTGCGGCGACCAGAGCGTTCCATCCGCGATCGGCGTCATCCACTCGAAGCGATAGGCCCAGGTCGGCGCGCCCCCGGCGGCGGCATGGGCGTCCAGGATCCCGGCGCTCAGCGCCCCCATCATGAAATCCGACAGGATGCGGAACCACAGGGCCGAGGGCCCGTAGGCGGGGAAGTCGGCGCCGTAGGCCGCGAGGATCCAGGCCCCGTCCCCCGGCCCGACCAGCCCCTCGACCCGCGCCGCGAGACCGGCTTCGTCCAGCGTCCAGGCCGCCTGGTCCGCCGCCATGAACAGCGACATCTCGGTTCCCGTCTGGCCGACCATCAGCGGCACGGTCCGGGCCGGGGGGGCGGCTTCCGGGTCCCAGGCGTGAGTCGGCAGCAGCCCCGCCTCCAGCACCGGCCAGAAGCCGCGCGGCATCCCCGGCACGCCGCCCATCAGCGGGAAGGCCTTCATCACCTCGGCCTCGGCCGCCAGCACCTGCCCCATGGTCACGTCATGCAGCGCTCCCGGCGCGGCGGGGTCGATCCCCAGCGCGTCCAGCATCCTCCGCGCGACCGCGTCCGCCGCATCCGGCGCCAGGAACCGGGTCAGCGGCCCGCTCTGCACCACCGCGCGGTGGAACAGCCCCTCGGCCGCCGGGGAGGCGAGCAGCGTGTTCACCTTCCAGCCGCCGCCGCTCTCGCCGAAGATCGTCACGCAGTCGGGATCCCCCCCGAAGGCGGCGATGTTGTCCCGCACCCATTCGAGCGCCGCGATCATGTCCTTGACCGACGGGTTCGCGCTTTGCGCCCAGTCGCCGCCGAGCACGCGCGAGAAATCGGTCAGGCCATGCGCCCCGAGCCGGTGGTTCAGCGTCACCGCCACCACGTCCCCGCGCGACGCCAGCCGGGTCCCGTCATGGATCGCGCAGGAGCCGGAGCCGCTCTGCCAGCCGCCGCCATGGAGCCAGACCATGACCGGCAGCCGCTCCGCCCCGCCGAGCGCCGCCGCCGGCGTCCAGATGTTGAGCGCGAGGCAGTCCTCGCCCGCCTCCACCCCCTCGGGGGGCGCGAAGGCGGGGGTGACGGGCGAGCCCTCGACCGGCTCCGGCCCCTGGGGGGCGAGGTCGGCATGGCGGTCGGCGGCGAAGATCCCGTCCCAGGGTGAGGGCGCCGCCAGGGGCGCGAAGCGGCGCGCGCCCGAGATCGGCTGCGCGTAGGGAATGCCGAGGAAGCGGGCCACGCCGTCCCCGGCCGCGCCCTGCACCTTGCCCGACGCGGTGGCGACCACCGGGGCGGGGCCGGCGGCAGGGCCCGTGACGAGGCCCGTGGCGACGCCCGGGCCGGGCGACGCCGCCACGCGGGCGACGGGAGGCAACCCCGAGACGAGCAGCGCGGCGCCGCCGGCGCTCAGCACGGCGCGCCGGTCGAGGCCGGAAGGGTCGGGGGAGTGGGTCATCGCGGGGGGCCTTGGCATGAGGGGGGCGGGCCGCCCCCCGCCGCGAGGGGGGGGAGGGGGAGGGGGAGGGGCGGCCCGCTGCGGCTCAGGGCTTCACGCAGGCGAAGCTGTCGGCCGCGTCCGGGTCGCCGCCCTGGTAGGCGGCGAAGCTCGGATGCGCGCAGATCGGCATCTCGCGCCCCGGCATGGACGGCGCGCGGGCGATCATCGCCTCCGGCGCCTCGCCGGTCGCGCGCCATTCCTCGAGCAGGGTCAGCGGGTCGAAATCCTCGAACGCCGCGCCGCCGCCGCAATGGGTCATGCCGGGGACCATGAACAGGCGCACCGCGTCCGGGGCGAGGGCCTGCGCCTCCTCGGTCCAGGCCGCGATGTCATGGGCCGAGAACACCGGGTCGGCGGCGCCGTGGAAGATCACCATCTTGCCGCCGCGGGCGGTGAAGCTGGACATCCACGGCTCATCCGCATCGACATACCCCGCGACCGAGGCGACATTCGCCGCCAGCGCGTCGAAATCGAGCGGCTGGGGCAGCGCCGCCCGCGGCGGGGTCATGAACACCTGGCTGGTCGCCGCCTGCCCGATCAGCAGGTTCAGCGCCGGGCGCTCGGGCGTCCCCAGCTTCCAGGCGCGCCAGCCCGGCGCGGCGAGACCCGGATCCCAGGGCCAGTCGGCATAGATCGGGCCGTCCGCGCCCATGGCCCCGTTCATCACCTTCAGGAGCGCGGCGAGCCTGTCCTCCGCCAGCTTGCCCGAAAGGCCCGCCGGGTCGAAATCGCAGGGCCTGGCGACGATCCCGTCCTCGAGCCCGTCGGCGGCGTCGCACTGCCGGATCACCTCTCCGGCCACGGCGTCGAGATCGGCCTGGCTCAGCGCCTCGTGCAGCGCGCCGCCGGGGGCGACCGCCATCAGCGCCGCGACGTCCCAGTTCTCGGCCAGCGCGGCGCGGGTCAGGCGGAAGCCGGGGTTGCCCGCCACCACGCCGTCGAACGCGGTCGGATAGCGCTGGGCTGCGATCATCGCCTCGCGCCCGCCGTTCGAGCAGCCCATGAAGTAGGACTCGGACGGCTCGGCGTCATAGCGCGCGGCGATCAGCGCCCTGGCGACGTCCGTGACCTCTCCGATGGCGTTGTAGGCGAGGTCGAGCCGCGCCTGCTGGTCGAAGGCGAAGGAGGCGTCGAGCCCCTCGTGCCCGCCATCCATCGACACGACGGCATAGCCGCGGACCAGGGCGGGCGTGGCGGTGGCGCCGGTGCTGGGGACCATGCCGACGGCGGGGGCGATGAACCCGTCCATCGCGCCGCCGCCCTGGAACAGGAACCTGCCGCTCCAGTCATCGGGCAGGCGCGCCTGGAAGCGGATGCCGTAGCGCTTGCCGTCCGCGCCGGTCCGGTCGTTGATCCTGCCCTCGACAAGGCAATGCGCCGGCGCCTCGACCCCGCGCGGAGCGGCGCCGGTCATGCCGCTCATCGGGTCGGGGGGCAGCATCCCGGCGGGCTGCGCCGCGGCGGCCGCGATGTCGACGCCGCGCAGGGACAGGGCGGCGAGGTCGGCGCACTCCGCGGCCGCGGCGGGAAGGGCGCCCAGCGCCGTCGCGGCGAACAGCGCGGCGGCGCGGGACATGGTCTCGGTCTTCATGCGGTCTTCTCCCCGGTTCGGGCACGGGGGCGGCGCGCCCTGCCCCGCCGGACCTCGCGGCTTGCAACTGAACCCCGGTCAGCTATTTAATGACCGGCGGTCAGCAAGGAAACATCCGCATTGTCCGCCCCGGAGCATCACACTCATGACCCTGCCGCATGAAAGAAAGCGCGCCCGCTCGCAGGCCGAGAAGGCCGGCCGCCGCGCGGCGATCCTCTCCGCCGCCCGCCGCCTGGTGGAGCGGGACGGGTTCGACGCCGTGACCATGGCCGGCGTCGCCGCCGAGGCGGGGCTGTCGAAGGGCGCGCTCTATCTCTATGTCCGCGCGAAGGAGGAGCTGTTCCTGTCCCTGTTCCTCGAGGCGCTGGAGCAGGTGACGGCCCGGATCGAGGCCGACGCGCGGGACCGGGCGACGCTGATCGCGGCGATGGGGCGCGCGCCGCTGGAGGCGCCGCTGTTCGTGCCGCTGCTGGCGCGGCTGACCACGGTGATCGAGCCGGCGCTGGAGGATGCGGCGCTGTTCGACGCCAAGCGGCGGATGCGCGACATGGGCCTGCGGGCCGCGGCGGTCATCGCCCGGGCGACCGGCGCGGACGACGCGCGGGCCTGGGAGGCGAGCGCGGCGCTGATGCTGACCATGCAGGGCGCGGCGCAGTTCGACGTGGCCGCCCGCCGCGACGCCGTCGCCGCCCCCGACGACCTGCGCCCGATGCTGGAGCGGCAGGGCTTCGCCCAGACCTTTCCAGCCGCGGCGCGGCTGATCCTGTCGGGGCTGGGCGACGCGGGGCCGGGCGCGCCCGCGACGCGCTGAGCGCGCCCGCCCCGCCCCGGGGCGCCGCCCCCGTCGCCCCGGCCGCCTTCCGCCCCGCCCCCGTCGCCCTGCTCCCCGGCGCCCCGCCCCCGTCGCCCTGCTCCCGGGCGCCCTGTTCCAACGGCGGCGGAGAGATGCAGGCGCAGGGCCGCGCGACGGGCGCCTCCCCCTTCCGCCCATCATCCGCCTCCCGCCGCGTGCGGGGCCGCCCCCGGGCCCCGTCCGCTTGCGCGCCGCCGCCGCCTGCATCCTTCCCCCGGGGACGACCGGCGCGAAGACCGGCCGCCCGACCGGGAGGAAACCAGGAATGACCATCAGCACGCGCGCCGATCTCGCGGCGCTCGAGGCGCAGGGCTATGACGCCGTGTTCCCCGACCGCTCCCCGTGGGAGATGCTGTCCCGCCAGGCGCGCGAGCGCCCGGACGCGCCCGCCATCCGCTACCTGCATGACGCGACGGACCCCGCGCGGGACGAGGTCGTGACCTTCGCCCAGCTGCGCGACCGCATCATGGGCGCCGCCCGCCTGTTCCGCGCCCATGGCGTGGTCCCCGGCCGGTCGGTCGCGCTGCTGACCCAGCACAGCATCTCGGGGCAGGCCGCGCTCTGGGGCGCGCAGCTCGCCGGGGCGGCCTGCCCGATCAACCCGATGCTGAAACCCGATCACGTCGCCGCCCTGATCCGCGCCGCGGACGCCGCCTGCGTGGTGATGACCGGGGGGAACGCGGAGCTGGATTACTGGTCCGCCCTTCTCCCCGCCCTCAGGGCCGAGGGGATCGCGCTGCCGATCTTCGCCTGCGACGCCGATCCGGGGGCCGGGAGCCCCGGCGCCGACGGCATCTTCGAGGAGCTGGTCGCCGCGCCCGGCCCCGACATGGGCCCCGATATCGACCCCGAAGGCGGCCCCGAGACCCTCGCCGCCTATTACCACACCGGCGGCACCACCGGCGCGCCCAAGCTGGTGCGCCACCTGCGCGGGAACGAGGCGCACGTCGCCCGCTCCTGCGCGTTGATGCACGACTTCTCGCCCGAGACGGTGATGGTGAACGGCTTCCCCCTGTTCCACGTCGCCGGGGCCTTCGTCTGCGGCCTCTCGGTGCTGTCCGCCGGGGGCTCGCTGGTGGTCCCGGGGCGGCTGGGGATGCGCAACGCCGCCTTCGTGTCGGACATCTGGGGCCAGGTCGAGCGCCATCGCGCCACCGCCATCTGCGCCGTGCCGACCGTGCTCGCCGCCATCAAGGGCATCCCGATCAAGGCCGACATCTCCTCGCGGCGCTGGATCCTGACCGGCGGCTCGCCGCTGCCGACCGAGCTCGCCGACGCCGCCGAGGCGGCCATCGGCGCGCCGGTGCGCAACATCCTCGGGATGACCGAAAGCGCCGGGGCCATGGCGGTGGAGCCGGTGCACGGGCCGCGCCTGCCCAATTCCTGCGGCCTGCCCCTGCCCTTCACCGAGATCGCCATCCTCGGCGAGACGGGGGAGAGGCGGACCCGGCCAGGCCTCTCCCGCCCGGGGAGACGGGGATCATCGCGCAGCGCGGGCCGAACGTGGCGGACGGCTATTCCGACCCGGCGCGCAACGCGGGGACGTTCCTGCCGGGCGGCTGGCTGGTCTCGGGCGATCTCGGGCGGCTCGACGAAGACGGGCGGCTCTACATCACCGGGCGCAAGAAGGACGTGATCATCCGCGGCGCCCACAATATCGACCCGCAGATGATCGAGGACGCCCTGCTGGCGCATCCGTAGGTGCTCGACGCCGCCGCGGTTGGCATGCCCGACGCCTATGCGGGCGAGCTTCCGGTCGCCTTCATCACCGCGAAGGGGGGCGCGGCGCCGGAGGAGGCGGCGCTGATCGACTGGCTGCGCCCGCGGATCGAGGACCCCGCGGCGGTCCCAAAGCGCATCGGCCTGCGCGAGGCGATGCCGCTGACGCCGATCGGCAAGATCTTCAAGCCGACCCTGCGGGCCGAGGCGATCCGCTGGGCCGTGGCCGACGCGGCCGGGGCGCTGGGGGTCGCGGCGCGCACCGAGGTCTCGGAGACGCTGGAGACGACGGTCCACGCCCCCGCCGCCGACGCCCCCCGCCTGCGCGAGGCGCTGGCCGGGATGCCCATCGCCCACTCGGTCCACCCCGAGGGATGAAACGCGAAGGGGGCGCCGCCCGGCGCCCCCTTCGCCCGGCGCCCCTTCGCACGGGGCCTCTTCGCCCGGGGCCTGCAGCGTGCAAGCGGGCGGCCCGCCCGGGCCGCCCCGACGCGGGCGATCACCCCGCCCGCGCCCGGCGAGGGCCGCGCCCCTCCGCCACGGCGATCACGGTCGCGGCGACGATGCAGGACGCGGCGCCAAAGAAGGCCGGGTCGGGCCGCGCGCCGAAGGCCAGCGCATCGGCCAGCGCGGCGAAGACCAGCGACAGGTATTCGACCGGCGCGAGCCGCGAGACCTCGCTGCGCTGCATCGCGAGGGTCATCATGACATGCGCGATCCCGCCCGACGCCCCCGCGCAGACCAGCCAGGACAGCTGAACGGGATCCGGCGCGACCCAGCCGAAGGGCGCCGTCGCGAGGCCCGCCGCCGCGCAGGTCAGCGCGAAATACAAGGCGATCGCCCCCGCGTTCTCGGTCATCGCCAGCGCGCGGATCTGGATCTTCGCCCCCGCCGTCAGCAGCGCCGCCGCCAGCCCCAGCCCCACCCCGACCAGGTACGCCCCGTCCGGCGCAGCGCCGCCGAGCTGCGGCGCCAGCAGCGACAGCACGCCCCCGAGGCTCAGCCCGACCGCGACCCAGCGCGCGCGGCTCACCGCCTCTCCCAGCAGCGCCCGGGCCAGCAGCACCGAGAGCAGCGGCGCGAGATAGCCCAGCACCGCCGCATCGGCCAGCGGCAGGAATCGCAGCGCCGCGAAGGAGGCGAACATGGCCGCGCAGCCGAGCGCGCAGCGCAGCGCGTGCCCGAGGGGGCGCCGCGTGCGCAGCCCGCGCGGGAAATCCCCCGTCGCGCCGAGGAACAACACCAGCGGGACCAGCGCCAGGGCGCTGCGGAAGAACACGACCTGGCCGAGCGGGACCTCCCCCGCCAGCATCTTCACCGAGACCGCCATCAGGGTGAAGAACCCCGCCGCCCCGATCCTGAGCGCGATGCCCGAGAGGTCCGCGCTCATGCCGCCGCGCCCCGCGGATCCGCCGCGCGCAGGGGGATGACCTGCAGGCCCCCCGCGCCGCGGCGCACCTCGGCCTCGATCCCGTACATCTCGCGCAGCCGCCCGGGGGTCAGCACCGCCCCGGGCCTGCCCGCCGCGCAGATCCCGCCCGCGTGCAGCGCGCAGATCCGGTCCGCGAACTGCGCCGCGAGGTTCAGGTCATGCACCGCCATCACCACCACCGTGCCGGAGCGGGCGGCGAGGTCCCGCAGCCGCTCCAGCACCAGCAGCTGGTGGCGCAGGTCGAGCGCCGCCGTCGGCTCGTCCAGCAGCAGCGCGCGCGGGGCGCGCAGCAGCGCCTGCGCCAGGAACACGAGCTGGCGCTGCCCGCCGCTGATCTCGTCGATCCGGGCGGCCGCGAGATGCGCGAGGCCGAAATCCTCCAGCGCCTCGAGGCCCGCCCCGACCGCCTCGGGCGGCAGCCGCAGCCCGAGGCTGCGCAGGCGTCCCAGCAGCACCACTTCCAGCACCGTGAGCGACGAGGCCGCGCCGGTGTCCTGGGGCATGTAGGCGACGGCCTCGGCCCTTGCGGCGGGCGGCGCGTCCACCCCGTCCAGCGTCACCCGTCCGGTGGCGGGCGCCAGCCCCGCGACCGCCCGCAGCAGCGTGGACTTGCCCGCGCCGTTGCAGCCGATCAGCGCGGTCAGCGCGCCCGCGGGCCAGGTCTCGGACACGTTGCGGATCACCGGGATCCGCCCGTACCCGGCGGAGAGGTCTTGCAGGGTAAGGGTCACCAGTGTCTCCGGCCGCCGCGCAGGATCAGAAGGAACAGGAACGGGACCCCGATCACCGCCGTGACGATGCCGATGGGGATCACCGCGCCGGGCGAGACCAGCTTGGAGACCGTCGAGGCGCCGAGCATGATGATCCCCCCCGTCAGCGCCGCCATGGGCAGCAGCAGGCGCTGGTCCTCGCCCACGCACATGCGCGCCACGTGGGGGGCGACGAGGCCGACGAAGCCGATGGTGCCGACGAAGGCCACCGCCCCCGCGGTCAGCAGCGCCACCACGGCGAAGACCTTGAGCCGCAGCCGCGGCACGTCCACGCCGATGGCCGCCGCCCGCGCCTCGCCCAGCCGCAGCGCGGTCAGCCGCCACAGGTCCGGCAGGACCGCGAGCGTCGCCAGCAGGGTGACGGCGGCGACGATGGGCACGTTGTCCCAGCTCGCCCGCATCAGCGAACCGAAGAGCCAGAACACGATGGCCTGCAGCACCTCGGGCGCGGCGACGTATTGCACCAGCGACTGCGCCGCCTGGAACAGGAACAGCGTGGCGATGCCCGCCAGCACCATGATCTCGGGGCTCATCCCGCGCATCCGGGCGAAGGCCCAGACGATCCCGCCCGCCGCCAGGCACATCCCGAAGGCGGCGAGCGGGATGGTCAGCCAGGGCGCGGCCGGAAGCGCCGCGCCGGTCAGGATCACCAGCGCCGCGCCAAGCCCCGCGGCGGCGGAGAAGCCGAGGGTGTAGGGACTCGCCAGCGGGTTGCCGAGGATGGTCTGCATGTGCACCCCCGCCATCCCCAGCGCCATCCCCACCAGCGCCGCCATGCAGGCGACCGGCAGGCGGATGTCGTGGACGATGACCCGGGTCATGGCCGGGACGCCCCCGGGCGCGAAGATCGCCCGCAGCACCTCGCCCGGCCCCAGCATCGACGGCCCGGTGGCGATGTCGGCCAGCGCGAGCGCGGCGAACACCGCCGCCGCCGAGACCAGCCAGGCGAAGCGCCGCCGCGCCAGCGCCTGCCAGGCGCCGGACCGCGGCGGGCCGGGGACGGCCGAAGCCGCCCCCGCCGATGCGCGCCCGCTCATCCGGTCTCGCCCGAGGGGAGCCGGGTGAAATAGGTCCCGTCGAATTTCACCGGCATCCAGGTCTCGAAGAACCTGTCCAGCGTCCCCTGCGGGTCGAGATCGCCGTAGACCTCGGGGTGCAGCGCCTTGGCCAGGAACTGCAGGAAGGCGTAGTCGTAAAGCGTGCGGTTGCCGCCATGGTAGACGGCGAACACGTCCCCGGTCTTCACCGCCTCGAGGCCGTCCCAGCCCGGACGGGTGAGATAGGGCCGCATCCGCGCATGGGTGAGCGCGGGGTCCACCCCCGGCCCCATCAGGATCGCCTGGTCCTGCCCGGTCCAGCCGGAGCCCGCGAACAGGATCGCCTGCGGGTCGCGGCTCAGCACGTATTCGGCGCTGAGCGGCCCCCAGCTCTCGATCTGGCCGTTCGCGATGTTGTCGGCGCCGAGCTGGTCCAGCACCGCGCCCCACTGGGTCCCGGAATAGGAGTTGTCATGGACCTCGGCGCCCTTGCGGCCGAGCTCGACATAGACCCGCTTGCGGGCGGTCTCGGGGATGTCCTTCAGGCGCGAGAGCACGTCCGAGACGGCGGCCTCGTACTCCGCCGCCAGCCGCGCCGCGCGGTCCTCCTGCCCGAGGATGCGGCCGAGCAGCTGCGTGCTCTCGACATGTTTCTCGACCGTCTGGGCGTTGTAGTTCAGCACGACGACCGGGACGCCCGCGTCCTCGATCCGGTCCGCAACCTCGCCCAGCGCCTCGTATTGCCAGGCGGCGAGAAGCACGAGATCGGGCGCCGCCGCCAGCACGGCTTCGAGCGAGAAGGTCCCGTCGCTGGTGTGGCCCACGTCGGGCAGCGCCGCGATCTGCGGCATCGCCTCGACATAGGTGGCCCACTGAAGGCTCCGCCAGCCTTCCCACGGCGCGCGGGAAAGGGCGGCGACCCGGTCGAACCCGCCGGGTCCGGCCACGGCCATGAAGTCCTCGTAATAGAAGCCGAGCACGATGCGGCTGGCGGCGTCGGGGACGGTCACCTCGCGGCCGATCGTGTCGGTGACGGTCATTTCGGCGAGGGCGGGGGCGGAAAGCGCAGCCAGAGCGGCCGCCGCGGCGAGGCCGCGAAGGGGGGAGAGGAACATGGTCCGGTCCTTTGAAATCGCATGGGGGCCCGGCCTTCCGCGCGGGCGGAAGGTCCGGGCATCGGCGGAGTGCGAATTCAGAGGATCGGGGGCGCCCGGCTGCGGATCTCGCCCACCAGCCGCAGCGGGTGGCGCGGCGTCTCGGCGGGCAGGATCCGGCGCGAGGCGGTGAAGGCGACCTGGCGCCAGTCGAGGCCGAGGCGCGGGGGCGCGACCACCGCATTGCCGAAGCTGCGGCACCAGTCGCAGCCCTCGTCCTGCGCGGTCTCGGGGTCGACCGGCAGGCCGGTTTCGGGATCGACGAGGATCGTCTCGACGCTCAGGCCGGAACAGATCTCGACCGCCACGCCCGAGGACGAGGCCGCCTGCACGCCGCCGGCCATGGCGAACTGCACCACGAGCCAGGCGAGGGCTGGAAGGATCAGCCCGATGCGTCGCCAGAAGGTGCGTGAGCGCAGGTGCATGGGTCGCGGCGGAGATCTACGGATTGCGAATGTGAAAGGGATCGCAGGCGGCGGCGGCGAAGTCAACGCCGCGCGGGGCCGCATCCCGGGCGTCGGCGCGCCGGAGACGGGGCCGCAGCGGTCCATGGGCCGGACAAGCCAATGCCGGGAGCGATGATCGCTCCCGGCGTTCGCGACGGGTCGGCGGCGGCGGCGCGGAAGGGGCCCATGCGTCCGGCGCCCCGGCCGGGGGGGGGCCGCCATCGCCCGCGGCAAGGCGGCGAGGTCGCGCCGTCCTCGCGCCGCCCCGGCCCGGCGCGTTCGAAGATGCGGCGGGGATCCGCCCCGATGCGCCGCGGGCGGGGGCCGCGCATGGAAAGCGTCGCGTCCATGCCGCGGCGCATCCGGCGGCGCATCCCGCGTCCCATGGCGCGGCGCAGGACGGCGCAGGAAAGGGTGCGGCAGCGCAGGCGGACGACTGCTGTCACGCGCAGGCGGGCGCCCATTGCGCGCCGCTCGGGCTCACGCAGCTTCCGCCCGCGGCGCCGCTGCGCCGGGCCGCGCAGGACGAGGCCGCCGCGCCCGGGCCCGGCCGCCCGCTGGCCGCGCCGCGGCCGGGCGTGCCGCCGCCCATCCGCTCCGCCGTCTGAACCATCCGGCCGCGGGACGCCCCCCGGCCGCAGCTTCCTGACGACCAACCGGAATACGGATTCTCGACATCATGACCACCAAACTCCCTCGCGCGGCCTTCGCCGCCGCGCTCATCGCCCTGTCCTCCGGCATCGGCGGCGCGCTCGCCCATGGCGGCGCATCGGGCATCGTCCTGGAACGCATGGAGGCGATGAAGGACGTCGCCGCCGCCATGAAGACCGTCGGCCCGATGATCCAGGGCAAGACCGCCTGGGACCCGGAGGCGGCGCAGGCGGCGGCCGCGACCATCGCCTCCCATGGCGGCGCGGCGCTGACGAGGCTGTTCCCCGAGGGTTCGGGCGGCGGCGTCTCCGAGGCCTCGCCCGCGATCTGGACCGACCGGGCCAGGTTCGACGCGCTGGCGGCCGAGTTGAAGGACGCGGCCGAGGCGCTGGAGGCGGCGTCGGCGGGCGCCGAGCCGCCGACGGCCGAGTTCGGACGGCTGGCCGGAACCTGCAAGTCCTGCCACGAAGCTTACCGCGTGAAGAAATGAGCGCGCGCGGGGCCGGGCGCGTCCCGGCCCCGCCCCCCCTTTCCGCGCGGCACGCCGCCGGCAGAGCGGGGAATCGCAGGCGCCGCCACGCGCCCGCCCGTTCCGCGGGCGGGCGCGCGGCGGCGTCGAAGGCCCAGGGGGACCGGCGCGCAGGGCGCGTCCTGCGAATGAAACGCAACCGCAAGTCACTGAATCAATTGATTTTACCAACCGCCTGCACCAGGTAGCGGCGCAGGCGCCCCCCCCTCGCGCCCGGCCGCCTAGGACCCGCCCATGACCCCGCTCTCCATCGGTGCGCTGGCGCTTTCGATGTCCATGGACGCCTTCGTCGCCGCGCTCGGCAAGGGGGCGGCGGCGCGGCCAAGCCTGCCCGCCGCGCTGCGCACCGGCGCGATCTTCGGCGCGGTCGAGGCGGTCACGCCCCTGGTCGGCTGGGCCGCGGGCGTGGTCGCCGCCCGCCATGTCGCCGCGGTCGATCACTGGATCGCCTTCGGGCTGCTGACCCTCGTGGGCGTGCGGATGGTCCTCCAGGCCTGGACGCGCGAGGACGGCGAGACCCCGCGGGAGACGTCGGTCCGCGCGGTCCTGGCGACCGCGATCGGGACCTCGGTCGACGCTATGGCGGTCGGGGTGTCGCTGGCGTTCTGGGAGGTGAACATCCTCGTCGTCGCCGCCGCCATCGGGGCCGCGACCATGGCGATGAGCTCGGCGGGGATGCTGGCGGGCCGGTTCCTCGGGACCCGGTTCGGACGGATCGCCGAGAGTTTCGGCGGCCTCGCGCTCTGCGCCCTCGGGACCTCGATCCTCGTCGAGCATCTCGCGGCCGGATGAGAAAGGGGGGCCGCAGCCCCCCTTTTCCGCGATCAGAACAGGATCTTCGCCCCCGCGACGAAGAACACGGCGCCGCTGTCGCCGCCCGCCCGCGCCGCCGCCTCGCCGAGGCGCTGCTCGTAATGGACGCCGACGTAAGGAGACAACAGCCGGTCCACCACGTCGTAGGAGAGCCGCGCGCCCAGTTCGACCACCGGGCCGAAGCCGACGGCGCCGATGCCGTCGTCGTCGGCCAGCGGCAGCGTGACCTCGACCGAGGGGGTCAGGATCAGCCGCTGGGTGATCAGCCCCTCGTAGTCGAGCTCCGCCCGCAGGAACGGCTTGTCGGAGAGATAGGCCTCGAGATCCACTTCGATCCATTGCGGCGCAAGGCCGTGGAGCGCGGCGACGGCGTAGACCCGGGTCTCGCCCTCCGGGGTCGACAGCATCACGCCCCCGCCCGCATCCCAGAAGTCCGAGATCGGGGTCATCAGGCGGGCCTGGTTGTCGAAGGTCTCGAAGGCGTCATGGGTCAGCGAATACTCGGCCTCGGAGCGGAGCATCAGCTTCAGCTCGTCCTTGCCGATGACGAAATCGCCGTCCCAGGCGAGGAGGTTCTCATCCGCGCCCCAGCGGTGTTCGAGCTGTTCGACCTGGAGCGACCAGACCAGCGGTTCGGCCATGGCGGGGGCGGCGAGGGACGCCGCCGCCATGGCGGCCAGGAGTTCAGTGCGCATGGGCGTCGGCCCCCTTCGCTTCATGGTCATGGGTCATCGGCAGGGCGGCCTGCGCGGCCCCCGTCGATGCGGGCCCGCCCTCGACCACTACCTTGCGGAACATGCCGCTGTCGGCGTGGTAGGAGAGGTGGCAGTGGAACGCCCACTGGCCCGGCGCGTCGACCTCGGTCTCCATGAACACCGTGGTCCCGGGGGCGACGGAGACGACGTGCTTGATGGGGTCGAGCTCGCCGGAATCCGTATCCAGGATCGACCACATGCCGTGCAGGTGCATCGGGTGGGTCATCATCGTCTCGTTGACGAACTTGAACCGCACCCGCTCGCCGTATTGCAGGACGATCGGGTCCGCGTCGGCGTATTTCACGCCGTTGATGGACCAGGAGTACCGCTCCATGTTCCCGGTCAGGCGCAGCTCGATCTCCCGCGTCGCCTCGCGGTCGGGATAGAGCGGCGCGCGGGCCTTGAGGTCGGAATAGCTCAGGAACTTGCCGCCATTGGCCGCCGAGGGGGTCAGGCCCGAGCCGGGGGCGTACCAGGGGTCGGCCGCCGCCGCGCCGTGGCCCATGGCCGAGCGGTCCATGCCGTGCCCCATGGCGGAATGGTCCATGCCCGCGTGGGACGCGCCGTCCATCATGGTTCCGTCGGGCATTTCGTGCTGCATGCCGCCATGGGCGTCTCCATGCGCCATGCCCTCCATCACCGAGCCGTCGGGCATCTCGTGGGTCATCGCGCCGTGGGCGCCTCCATGATCCATCCCCTCATGCGCGGCGCCGTCCATCATGGTCCCGTCCGGCATCTCGTGCTGCATGGCGCCGTGGCCGCCGCCATGGTCCATGCCGCCATGCCCACCGTGATCGCCATGGGCCATGCCCATGTCCGCCATGGTCAGCAGCGGCTTCTCCCGCATCTCGGGGACTTCGGCGACCATGCCTTCGCGCGGGGCGAGCGTGCCGCGCACCATCGCGGTGCGGCCCATGCTCTCGAAGATCACCGGGTAGGCCTGGTCCTTGCGCGGGCGGACGATGACGTCATAGGTCTCGGCCACCGCGATGCGCAGCTCGTCCACCGTCACCGGGGCGACGTCGTTCCCGTCGGCGGCGACCACGGTCATCTTCAGCCCCGGGATGCGCACGTCGAAATAGGTCATGGCGCTGGAGTTGATCAGCCGCAGCCGGATCCGGTCGCCCCGCTCGAACAGCCCGGTCCAGTTGGCCGCCGTGTCCATGCCGTTGAGCACCGGGGTGAACCCCTGCAGGTCCTCGATGTCGGTGGGCATCATCCGCATGTCGCCCCAGGCGCCCCGGTCCGACAGGGCCGCGCCCGCGCCGTCCTCGGCGGCGTCCGCGAAGAAGTCGAGCAGCGTGCGCTGGGAGCGGTTGTAGTAATCCGGGCTGGCCTTGAGGTTGCGGAAGATCCGGTCGCCGCGATGCGGATGGGCGTCGGCCACCTGCACCACGTATTCGCGGTCATAGCGGTAGGGCTCGCGCCCCTTCGGTTCGATCACGATGGCGCCGTAGGCCCCGTCCGGCTCCTGGAAGCCGGAATGGGAATGGAACCAGTAGGTCCCCGCCTGCACGATGGGGAAGCGGTAGGTGAAGGTCTCCCCCGGCGCGATGCCGTTATAGGAGATCCCCGGAACCCCGTCCTGCTGGTAGGGCAGGATCAGCCCGTGCCAGTGGATCGAGCTTTCCTCGGAGAGGTTGTTGGTGACGTGGATCACCACGTCCTCGCCTTCCTGGAAGCGCAGGGTGGTGGGGGTGGCGGAGGCGTTGAAGCCGACGCCGGAGCGGGAGAAATCGGCCGTCTTCACGGTGATCGGATCGATGGAGACGGAATACTCGCCCGCCAGCGCGGGAGCGGCGGAGAGCAGCGCCGCCAGCCCCGCCGCGGCGAGGCGCGATGCGGTGGAATGGGTCATGTCATGGGTCCTGGTGAGAACATGCAGGGCCCCGCGGGCGCGCCCGCGGGGCGGCTGGTCGTCACTATCTCGGGGATCAGTGATGTCCGGCTTCGAACTCGCCCACCATGCCGGCGCCGTAATGGCCGGGCACGTTGCAGGCGAACTCGATCAGCCCTTCCATGTGGTCCGGGAAGGTCCAGGTGATCTCGGCGGTCTTGCCCGGCTCGATCAGGGCGCTGTTCGGCGCGTCATGCATGCCGTGGCCCATCGAGGCCTGCATGGCCTTCGCGGCGGCATGGTCGATGCGGTCGGGCATCAGCACGCCGTGGTCGACCATCATCTGCATCTCGCCCGCGTGGCCTTCATGCATCTCGGGGGTCCCGATGTTGAACTCATGCACGAATTCGCCCGCGTTGCGGATGCGGAAGCGGATGGTCTCGCCCGGTTTCACCGCGATGGTCTCGGGCTCGTAGTAATTGTCGTGCATCACGATTTCGATCGTGCGGTCGGCTGTCTTGCCGGGGGCGCCGATCATGGCGCCATGGCCGGCGCCGTGACCGGCGCCGTGGTCCCCATGGCTCTGGGCGATGGCGGCGGCGGGAAGGGCGACGGCAAGGGTCAGCGCGGCGGCGAGGGCGCGCGAAGCGTTGGTTTTCATCTGTGGGGTCTCGTCTGATCTGTCACGTGGCTGCGCGCGGCCGGGGCGGCCGGGCGCGGGATGAAGCCGTGGTGATGGATCAGGCGCGCGGCGGCGGGATCAGCGCCTCGGGGGCGAGACCCTCCGGCGCGGGGGCCGCGGCGAGGGCGTAGCTGAGCGGAACCGGCGCGAGGCGCATGGCGGGCCCCTGCGGCCCGGCCACGCCGTCGAGGCAATGGCCCGACATGGTCGCGCAGGGGGCCGCGGCATGGGCGTCGGCGGCGTGATCCGCATCGGCCGGGACGGCCGGGGCGTGATGGTCCTCGGCATGCATGGCATGGGCCGGCATCTGCGCCGCCCCGCCCGGCTGCGCCAGGGCGCCGAGGCCATGCTCGCCCATGCCCGCGCACCAGAGGGCGAGCAGGACGAGGCAGGCTGCGAAAAGGCGGGACATCACGCGCATGGGATCGAAAATGGCGCGTCCTCACGGGTTTGACAACAGACGAAGCCGTGAGGGCGCGCCCGATTTGACCTTCCCCCTGCTGGAAGCCTATCTGGTCCCGGAGCGATCCGAACTGAAACCGGAAGGCTCCACCATGTCCGCCCACGATCCCGCCCATCCGCACCACGCCGCCCCTGCCCCGACCCGCGACCCCGTCTGCGGGATGGAGGTCCACCGCGTCTCCGCCCCCGCACCCTGCGCCGCGGCGCCTCGGCCGGGGCGCCGATCCGGGACGCCGAGGCGCTGGAGCGGTTCTCAACGGTCGATGCGCTGATCGTGGACAAGACCGGCGCCCTGACCCGCGGCAAGCCGGAGCTGACCGGGGTCGAGCCTGCAGAGGGCATGGACGAGGCCGGGGCGCTGGCGCTGGCCGCGGCGCTGGAGCGCGGGTCGGAGCATCCGCTCGCCGCCGCGATCGTGGCGGGGGCCGAGGCGCGCGAGGCGCCGAAGAAGGACGCCGAGGGCTTCGAGGCGACCGCCGGAAAGGGCGTGAAAGCGGCGGTGGAGGGGCGCGCGGTCGCGCTCGGCAACGCCGCGCTGATGGCCGATCTCGGGGTCGATCCCGGCGCGCTTTCGGACCGCGCCGAGGCGCTGCAGGCCGAGGGCCGCACGGCGATGTTCCTGGCCGCGGAGGGCCGCATCGCCGGGCTGATCGCGGTCGCCGACCCGATCAAGGACGAAACGCCGGGCGCGATCCGCGCCCTCCACGACAGCGGCCTGCGCATCATCATGGCCACCGGCGACGCGGAAGGGACCGCCCAGGCCGTGGCGCGGGAGCTGAACATCGACGAGGTCCATGCAGGCATGTCGCCCGAGGACAAGCGGAAGCTGGTCGACGACCTGCGGGCCGAGGGCCTCTCGGTCGCCATGGCGGGCGACGGGGTGAACGACGCGCCCGCGCTCGCCGCGGCGGATGTGGGCGTCGCCATGGGCGCGGGCGCGGACGTCGCGGTGGAAAGCGCCGGGGTCACGCTGGTGAAGGGGGACCTCTCGGGCATCCTGCGCGCCCGGCGCCTGGCCGAGGCGACCATGCGCAACATCCGCCAGAACCCGTTCTTCGCCTTCTGCTGCAACGCGGCTGGCATTCCGCTGGCGGCGGGGGTCTTGTTCCCGGTGCTCGGCGTGCTGCTGTCGCCGGTGGTCGCGGCGGCGGCGATGAGCCTCTCCTCCGTCTCGGTGATCGGCAACGCGCTGCGGCTGCGCGCGGTCAAGCTGTGAGGCGCGCGGCGATCCTCGGGCTGGCGGCGGCCCTCGGCGCCGCCGCCGTCTTCGTCTTGCGCGGCCCGGAGGATGGGGAGCGCCTCGCCCGGGGCGCGGCGCTTTATGCCGAGCATTGCGCGTCCTGCCATGGCGCGGACCTCTCCGGGGCGCCGGACTGGAAGACGCCGGGCCCCCACGGCCGCCTTCCCGCCCCGCCCCATGATGCGAGCGGCCACACCTGGCATCACGCCGACGCGCTTTTGTTCCGCATCGTCAAGGAGGGCTCCGCGGCGGTGATCGGCGGCGGCTATGAAAGCGACATGCCCGGCTTCGCCGACGCGATGAGCGACGCCCAGATCCGCGACGTCCTGGCCTTCATCAAGTCCACCTGGCCCGAGCGCGAGCAGGCCCGCCAGGCCGAGGTCTCGGCCCAGGGAGGTTGAGCCACAGGCGCCCCGGCCTTGCGGCGCCGGCTCATTCCGGCGCCGCCTGCCCGTCCCGGGTCTCGCCCCGGACGTCAGGAAACACGCCGGTGAAATTCGCATCCACGATCCCGCCGTCCCCGGCGATCAGCATGTAGAACACCCGCCCGTCCTGCGGGTTGGTCACCGCGATCACGTCATCGCCGTCCACCACGGCGAGGATCTTCGCCTCTTCGGCCTTCAGCTCCACCCAGCCCTGGTCCAGCGGGCTCCAGTCGCGGTTCACCCTGATGCGGGTCAGGTGATCGGCGCCGGGGGGACAGCCCGGCGCCGGGGCCGCCTCATTCCTCTTTCAGCGCGCCGTGTTCGCCGCGGATCTGCAGCGTCACCGTCACGCTCTCCTCGTCGCGGTTGCGGAAGAACCAGCCGTGGGCGCCGTCAAAGGCGGCGATCAGCCCGCCCTCGGACCCGGCCGAGCCGCGGCCCTTCTCATAGGTGGCCGAGTTCGCGCCGCCATGGCCGTGCAGGTCATAATTCACCCGCCCGCCCGCGACGCTCATGCGGTAGAAGGCGGCCTGGCCCTTCTTCATGTCCATCTTCCACTCGGCCGAGGCGCCGGGCACGAGGGTGAAGCTGACCTCGTCGCGCCAGGCCTCCTCGGCATGGGCCTTGCCGACGAGCAGGCCGAACGCCTCCTCCAGGAGGCTCGACTGGTGGTCCATCTCGGCCTCTTCGGCGAGCTGCATCTTGATCTCGCCCATCTCGGTCAGGCCGAGGGCGGACCCGGCGCCGGTCGGGTCGATCCCGTATTCGGCGGGCAGAACCACGCCGACGGCGATGGCGGCGGCGCCGATCAACGCGAGGAGGGAGGAGCGGCGCAGCTGCGCCGGGGCGGGAAGGTCGGCGGGGTTCGGAAGGCGGGAATCGTGCATGTCTTGCATCTCCGAGAGAGGGGGGTCAGGAGGCGAGGTAGCCATTGATCTGGAAGGCCATCAGGCCGAGGCCCATGGCGGCCATCACCCAGTTGGCGGCGGCGGCCTGGCGGCCGAATGCGGGGCTGCGCCGCCACCAGCCCATGACGATCAGGATGACGGCGAGAGCGGCGATCTGGCCGAGCTCCACCCCGATGTTGAAGGACACCAGGTTCGCCAGCAGCCCGTCCTCGGCGATCTGGTGGTCGAGGATCTTGGTCGCGAGGCCGGTCCCGTGGAACAGCCCGAAGACCAGCGTCGCGGCCCTGGTGTCGGGCTGGAACCCGAACCAGTCCTCGAGCTTCCCGAGGTTGTCGAGCGCCTTGCAGAGCACCGAAAACCCGATGATCGCGTCGATGATACAGGCGTTCACGCCCCAGCCGAACCAGACGCCGAGCAGCATGGTCGACGAATGGCCGAGGGCGAAGAGGCTCACGTAAATGGCGACGTCCTTCATCTTGTAGAGGAAGAAGACGACGCCCAGCAGGAACAGGATGTGATCGTAGCCGGTCACCATGTGCTTGGCGCCGAGATAGAGGAGGGGGATCGGGCGCCACCCCCAGATCTCCTGGATATAGCCCGCGTCGCCGGGGGTGACGTTGTGGGCCTGCGCGGCGCCGGCGAGGCAGGTCAGCGCAAGGGCGAGCGCGGCGGTCAGCGCGCGGCTCGCGGTGGCGGGGGTCATGGAGGTCTCCTCGTGACCGATGTCGATGGGTATGGAGGCGGCGGCGCGTCAGGCGCGCGGCGGCCTGAGCCATCGCAACACCGGCGGGGCGCGGCCGGGGGGCGGCGCCGCGGCCTCGGGGCGGGGCGGCTCGGCGGAGGCGACGGCGAGCGGCGCGGGCGGCAGGCCCGCCTGCCCATGGTCGTGATCCGCCTGGTCATGGGAATGGCCGTGCATGGCCGCCATCAGCCCCTGGGCGAGGTCTTCCTCCAGCCCGTGGGAATGGCCATGCTCTGCGACCCTCTGCGCATGGTCGGCGAGGAGCATGGCGAGGCGCGGCAGGTGCTCGGCGCCGGAAGGGGAGGGTTGCAGCAGCAGCGCGACAGCGGCGAGCAGCGGCAGCAGCGCATGCGACAGCCGCCGCTGGCGGCGGGGCCTCGTGATGCGTCCCATGCTGCGCGCGGATCGCGCCATGCTGCAGACGTCCCTCGGGCATCCGTTTTCCGGTCCCCGGCGCGGGCCGTCTCCCCCCTTCCGCTCGCGGAGACTGCGGCCCGATGCGCCGGGGGATGGCCGAATCCTATGAAGAGGCGGCCCGTCCTCTCAAGCCGCCCCAAGGTCTTAGCGGGTCCGCCGCGCGCCGAGGGGCGGCCCGGCGCGGTCCCACCTGGCGCCCCAGACCTTTCCCAAAACGAAAACGGCGCCCCGAAGGGCGCCGTTCCGCAGCGATCCGGGCGCGTCAGCCCATGCGATAATTCGGGCTTTCCCGCGTGATCTGCACATCGTGCACGTGGCTTTCGCTCAGACCCGCATTGGTGATCTTCACGAAGTTGCAATTGCCGTTCATCGACGGGATCGTGGCGTGGCCCGTGTAGCCCATCGAGGCGCGCAGCCCCCCGACCAGCTGGTGCAGCACGTTCGCCACCGGGCCCTTGTACGGCACCTGGCCCTCGATCCCCTCGGGCACCAGCTTGTCCGTCGCCGCTTCCTTCTGGAAGTAACGATCGGCCGAACCGCGCGCCATGGCGCCGACAGACCCCATGCCGCGATAGGCCTTGAACGACCGGCCCTGGAACAGGATCAGCTCGCCCGGCGCCTCGTCCGTGCCGGCCAGCATCGAGCCGATCATCGCGCAATGCGCGCCCGCCGCGATGGCCTTCGACAAATCGCCCGAGAACTTGATCCCGCCATCGGCGATGATCGTCTTGCCCATGTCCTCGGCCGCCTTGGCGCAATCCATGATCGCGGTCAGCTGCGGCACGCCCACGCCCGCCACGATGCGGGTGGTGCAGATCGAGCCCGGGCCGATGCCGACCTTCACGCAATCCGCGCCCGCCTCGATCAGCGCCCGCGTCGCCTCGGCCGTCGCCACGTTGCCCGCGACCACCTGCACGTCGTTCGACAGCGCCTTGATGCGCCGCACCGCCTCGCCCACCGAAGCGGAATGCCCATGGGCGGTGTCGATGACCAGCAGGTCCACGCCCGCGTCGACCAGCGCCGCCGACCGCTCGAAGCCCGCATCGCCGACGGTCGAGGCCGCGGCGACGCGCAGCCGCCCGAGCCCGTCCTTGCACGCCATCGGGTGCAGCACGGCTTTCTCGAGGTCCTTGAGGGTCATCATGCCGGTCAGGCGGTTGTTCTCATCCACCACCAGCAGCTTCTCGATCCGCCGCGCCTTCATCACCTGGCGCGCTTCCTCGGTGTCCGCGGGGCCGCGCAGGACCGCGAGGTCGTCCGAGGTCATGATCGCGCGGATCGGGGTGCGGTCATCCTCGGCGAAGCGCATGTCGCGGTTGGTGACGATGCCGACGACCTTGCCGCCCTCGCCCACCACCGGGAAGCCGGTGATCTTGTAGCGGTCCATCAGCACCTTGGCGTCGGCCAGGGTCTGGTCGGCGGTCAGGGTGATGGGGTTGTAGACGGTGCCGCTCTCGAACCGCTTCACGCGGCGCACTTCCGAGGCCTGCATCGCGAGGTCGAGGTTGCGGTGGATGACGCCCATGCCGCCGGCCTGGGCCATGGCGATGGCCATGTCGCCCTCGGTCACCGTGTCCATGGCGGCGGAGAGCAGCGGGATGTTCAGCTCGATCCGGTCCGTCACGCGCGTGCGGGTGTCGGCCGTGCTCGGCATGACCTCGGACGCGCCGGGCACCAGAAGGACGTCGTCGAAGGTGAGGGCCTCGCGAATCTCCATGGGTCGCTCCTTGGGAGGGCTTCGGTTGGCGCGTCCCTTTCGCATGGGAGGGCGGCGAAGGGAACCCCCTTCGCGGCGCCGCGGCAGGGCGGGGCGCAGGGTGCGGCGCCCCCGCCCCTCAGCTCGCCTTCAGCTTGCCCGCCTTGAGGGCGCGCACCGCGGCCCACGCGACGAACAGCACCACGGCGGCCCCGGCGGCGAGCGCGATCAGCGCGATGGCGTTCAGGACCGTCCCGCCCCCGAGGATCTGCGCCGAGGCCGTGATCGCCCCGGCCGAGGCGGCGGCGGGGAAGGTGAAGGCGCCCCAGGCGGCGTTGAACCCTCCCTCGGCCATCCAGCGCGCCCGGCGCAGCAGCCAGATCGCGACGGGCACGCCGAGGGCGGTCAGCGCCAGCACGGCGTTCTGCGACCACTCCGCCCCGAAGGACGCCGCCGCCCCCGCCCCCACCACGAAGGGCGCGAGGTGGATGGCGAGGCCCGGGCGGAACGGGTGCGGCGCCCCCGCGGGAATGTTGCGCACGGTCTTCAGCAGCAGCGCGCCGAGGACGGCCCAGGCGAGGAGCGCCGAGACGAACAGCGCCAGCGACAGCCCGGCATAGCCGAGCGAGACGCCGCCGTAAGGCGCCACGATCTGCCCGACGAACACCAGGTAAAGGCCGGGGACCAGCTTCGGCGCCGGGGTCTGCTCCGAGGTCAGGATGCGTATCGACACGCCCAGCGCCGCCCAGTGGATCATCAGCCCCAGCGCCCAGACGAAGACCGCGAAGCGGCCCCCCTCCGGCCCCAGCGCCGCGCCCCAGAGCATCCAGGCCATGCCCGCGGCCGAGGCCGCCCCGCGCGCGGGCGGGGGCGCGAGGTCGCGGAAGATCGCCATCGGGTTCAGCGCCAGCCGCGCGGCGTAGAACACCGAGGCGACGAGGAGGAGGGCCGAGGCGGCGCCGAGCCAGAGCTCGGAGACCTCGACCGGGACCCCCGCCGCCACGCCCCGGCGCAGGGCGAGGCCCATGCCCATGAGGCCCAGCAGGATCGGGAAGACGGCGATGGGAAAGCGGGCGGCGACGGTGCGGAACATGGGGGGGACTCGCGGCTCGGGTGGATTTGCCGCCCTACGTATTCAGGTTTCCGCATGAAAGCGAGGGGCGGCGTGGTCGCGGGGGGGGCACTGGTCCGTGTCCGCGGTGGCGCGGCGCCTCGCTAGAAGTGCGCTTCAATACCGGAGTCCGAGTCTCCCGGCTCAAACCAACCGATTTCTCCCCGCTTGAACTCACACGATGCCGTCAAGCAGGTCTTTGCCATGGACAGCCCCAACAGCAGCGCCTGCATGGCGTCGACTCCGTAGGCCTTTTTTCGAACAGGCGAAGCAAGGCCATCGATTTCAACGCGGCAGAAGTAGTCAACGTCATCCGCCTCTGGGCGGTGAACCCTGACCTCCACCGCATCGGGCACATCTTTCAGATAGTATCGACGGGCGACGAATGGGTCTTGTTGCATACGGATCCCCGTGTCGGCAGCGGCGCGATGGTCGTCTCGATCCTGGAACGCCGCCCCCGCCGCCAGGCAGCGATCCTCGGCGGCCCTGGGCGCGTCCTTGTCCGCCGTCTCCGGCGGCGGGCCGTCAGTCCGTGTCCGCCGCGACGACGGCGAAGAGCAGCCCCGAGGCCGGGACATGCAGCGTCCAGGCGAAGACGCCCCACCATTCGAGGCCATGGCGCAGGATCGGGGCTGGGCCGCAGAGCGCCCCGGGCGGCCAGCGCAGGATAGTCGGCGGCGCCAGGCCCGGCGCGTGGGGGCAGAGCCGCCAGCTGATGGCGCCATAGAGGCGCGCGGCCGCCTCCGGGTCAAGGCGCAGGCCCTGCACCGGGTTGAAGAAGCACTGGCCGAAGCCGGGCGGGGGGGGGGGGGGGGGGGGGGGGGGGGGGGGGGGGGGGGGGGGGGGGGGGGGGGGGGGGGGGGGGGGGGGGG